>JABFRG010000436.1 GCA_013141295.1 Polyangiaceae bacterium | reverse complement strand
GGCTCCTCGTGCCGGCGGCCGCTGCGGCGCGCCGTGATCGCAAGAGCACCCCGCGTCCCGCATTAATTCCCTCAAGTCACGAGAATCCTACGCCTTGTCGCTGCCGCAATGGAGCCACACCCAATCGGCTTGCGTCGGCAGCTCGGCGGCGGGGACGAGCCCCAGCGCGGCGTAGTAGACCTTATTCGCGACACGCGGAGGAAAGTCCGTCACTGCCATGCTGACCGGGAGCGCCTGCGCGCCTGGTACGTTGAGGCGGTCGCACACGGTCGGATGGGGAGTCTGCGAGCAGCGCAGCACGGCCTTGAGCGCCGTCGTCGGATCCGTGCCCGCCTTCTTGGCCGGGTCCTCGCTCAAGAGCAGCACATCGAGACGATCAACCAGGAGTGCGGCCTTAAACGCCGCGCCACAGCGAGTGTAATCCGGCTGGCCGTCCGGGGTCAGATCCTTGAGACACTCCTTGTCGAATGGTCCGCCGATGTCGACCTCGATCTTGTCGGCTGCGCCCTCCTTGCGCTCCTCGATGCGCGTTCCGATGTCGATGAGCTCGCGGCCCA
Source organism: Polyangiaceae bacterium (assembly GCA_013141295.1). Taxonomy (GTDB): domain Bacteria; phylum Myxococcota_A; class Polyangia; order Polyangiales; family Polyangiaceae; genus JABFRG01. The sequence continues at coordinate 6,571 of JABFRG010000436.1, read as the reverse complement.
GCTCGTCCGCTTTGGTAGCCGATGTCTTGGCGAGCGTGAGGTAGTGACGCCAGGAGCTCTCGTAGCCGTCGCTGTCGGACGTCAGCTCGTTCTCGAGCGGTACGAAGACATCGCGGGGCACGCCCTGAATGCAGTAGTCGCGCGTATCCGCAGCGGTCGAGTCGAGGTCGTCGTTCGCGCGCGGGTACCCAAACACCGCCTCGACGAGCTTGCGGCGGAGCGGGCTAACCGAGAAGGCCGTGGCGTGCTCGGGGAGTGCGGCGGGGACCACCGAGGCCAGCGAGGTCGAGCGACTTGTGCCCAAAACCTCGCCCTTGCCGTTGGCGCCTGCGATTCTCACCAGGCTCTTCGTCAACTTGGCAGCCACGATATTCGTGGTCGCCAACGTCGGCGAACCCGCGCCGGAGAGAGGGAAGTCGAGCGTATAGCGCTTCCGGAGCCGGCCCAGCTTGGCGGCCGCGGAGGGGGACGTGCCGTCAATCGTCGCTCCAGACGGCTTCCACAGGTACTTGGAAGGCGTCACGCCGCATCCGGTTCGGGTACCCGACAAACATTGCGCGATCATCCCGTGGTCGCCGTCGGCCGGGGGGATCGCGTCGGGAGTGATGACCAGCGCGAACGTGGTGAGGAGCTCGGATGGGAGCGTGCTGTCGGTAAGGCCGAAGTCCGACGGCTTGACGTCGATGAGATCCACTTTGAACGACCCGGTAGCGGCGTCCGGCGACATGACCACGCGGGTCGAGCTAGCCCAACCTTCGACTTCGAAGAGCGCCCCAGTCCTCGCCCGAAGCTCCTCATCGGCTGTCGCCCCGAGCCCGGAGGCATACTCCCGAAGGCGCACGAGCCGGTCGCGAAGCGCCTGGCCAACGGCGAAGGCGTCTTGAAACTGGTAGCTACGCATCCGCGGGGTGAACGGGCCGGTTGCGGTGCGGCCGGCGTTTGCTCCGCCGACCAGAGGGTCGCCAAGCGCCACATTCCACGCCGTGGTAAAGTCCGCCGTCGCAGAAGTGCCGGTGCACTCCGAACCCGCCTGCACGGGGCCAAGGGCCCCCATGAGATCTCCCTCGTAGTTTTGGCGAGCAATCGCCTTGCTTCCCACCAGACCGCCCGCGAACGAACCTGTCGCAGGTGACCCAAGTGCGGCGAGCGCATCCGTAGTCACACCTTGGCTGGTCAGCGTGCGTACGACCGAGGCCTGGCGCACCGACGCCGTTCGGATGTCCTCATCCGAGAGTGAGGCGACTTGAGCGGCAACGGCGGTGCCGACGGGATGGCCGCCACCATACGTGGAGGGCGCTACGCCGGCCTTCGCAGCCAAGTTGGCAAGCAGCGAGGTCTGCATCTGCGTTCTCACATCGGCGGGAATAGCCGACGGGAAGGGCATGAGGCGAGAGGCGGTGAGCATGTACTCCGCTCGCCGCACGATGCCCTTCTGCAAGGGGCGGTCGTCTCCACGCGCCGATAGCGAGGCAGGCGCGAGCCGGGGCCACATGTTTTGCGGAAGAAGCCAGTTGCTGACGGAGCTTGGGTCGCGTTGGCAGTTGGTTGAAAGGACGACACCGGGCTCCATGCCCTGGGTACCGAGGCGGCCGAAGAGAACGCGGCTGATCTCCGCGGCGCTATTGCCGTCTGCTCCATCGGCCCAGAACGCCTTGCCGCGTTCGGCCGGCGGCAGCGAAGCTGCCTTCTGCGCAGAGCCCGCCATGGCACCATAGACGTTCTTGGTGATGAGGTCCTGCATGAGCTGCCCTGCTGCACGCAGGTTGGCCACCTCCATTTCCAGGTGGCGCTGGGCCGTACGGGGAAAGCTCACCGCATTGGAAACGACCTCGATCGGCGGGTAGAAGTAGTCTGCGTTGGCCGTCGAGATGCTCGCCAGCGGTTGGTTGTAAGCCGCAGCGATGTATTCTGTCGTCGGGCTGGAGGTAGTCTTCGGCAGACTGAGGAGCTCGGCGGTGGTGTAGTACTTGGTCACGCCCGCATCAGTCACCGGGAGCGGAAGCTGGTCGAGCAGAGGAACGTAGGCGAGGAGCTCCATCGCCAGGTCGCGGACGAGGAACTTGTCCTTCGGCTGCACGATGCGGAACGTGATGGGCGGCGGCACGCCCTGTGCGCCAACGGGCAGCGAGATCCCGGAGCCGGGCAGGTCGATGAGAATCGGACCGCTGCCGTAGCGCAGGCCATACAGCCCGTACGCCCAGGTCAGAGGCTTCTCCGCATCGGCGAGCTCGGTGAGCTTGGCTGCGGCGCAGACGAGTGCCTCCTCTTGCTGCAGAACCTGCCCGGCGCTCTTGGGCTCGTGGACGAAGAAGAGAAACGGGTTCGCGCCCGGAGCCATGCACGAGGGCTCGGTGGAGGTATAGGTGACCCCCACGACGTTGCTGTTGTCGGCGGCCACCTTTCGCTCATATGCGCGCCCGGTGGCAAACTGGGCCGCGAGGCAGCTACGAGCCGGGTCGGTCGCCGTCGGTGCAGCCGGCCGCGGACCCATGGCACGCAGGCCACACTCCGAGAGCGCGACGCGGGCCAAGTCCTTGATGGAAGACGTCACGGTGCCGGCGTCGCCTTGCTCCAGCGTGATGTCCTTGATGCGGAGGGGGCCGGATACGCTCTCCACGTCGACCGCGGCAGGCCGAAACGCCACCGTCCGCACGTCGTTGTCGACGGCCACATACGCGGTGACGGCGTAGTTCGTGTCGAACGCCTGGGCCGGCAGATCCTTATGCTCGCTCTCGGTCTCGGCGCTGCACCCACCCAGGGTGGCTAGCGCCAGCACCAACAGCGCCAGTACGAGACGAGAGAGAACTTTCACGGTGACACCCCACAAGCGACGGTTTTGTTCATGTCGAGGATCAGATTGGAGGCGCGGATGTGGCGCGCATAGGTGAAGAAGACCACGCGTGCGCTGGGCTCGAGGGTCTGCACCGGCGTCCCGGCTGGTACATTGGTGCCGAAGTCGCGGTGGTTGACTACGACGCACTCGGCGCGATCCCGCTCAAACGAGGTGTGCGCGCTGACAAGGTCGAACAGCGGTTCCGTCCGCGGGCCGTAGAATGCACTGCCCGAGGCTGTGGGGAGCAGCTCGGTGATCGTCCGGTAGCTCCACGCGCTGCCGTCGATTAGGAGCGGGACCGCTGCGGTGGAGTTGGGCTCCCAGCCTATTCCGAGCTCGACGGGAAGCGAAAATCTCGGCTGCAACTTGGCGGCCGTATAGGCAAGGTACAGGCCGGGATTTTCGGTGACCAAGGCCGGCATGGAGAGGTCCGAATCGCACTCGCCCCCGAGCAGCCAGGGGTCGCGCGGCAGGCGGATCGTCGCACGTGGGGTCTTCACCGGATTGACGAGCGTCGGGAGGACGCCGTTCGGCGGGGACCCACGTAGCGACGAACGGGGTGCGCCCGCGGCACGGCACCGTGCGAGCCCACACAGTAGCGAAACAGGCCCGCACAGTGGGTCGCAATTTACAATCGTCTCCCGTCGCACCAAGTCCTCGAACCGCCCAGTGTCTATCTGTTTCGCGTCTGGACCGGGCTTGGGACACGGCTCATCAGCGCCGGAGTCGTCGACCTCGGCATCGGTGCCGGTTTCCTCTTGCGCCTGGACGTCGAGCGCCGCATCGACCAGACCCGCCTCGCTGCCCGCGGCGACGCAGGTGCTACCCACGAGTCGCGTGCCGGCGCCACAAAGCGTTGCGGGTGATTCCCCCGAGCACGCGGCGAGCGCAGCAACCACCGCCCCCAGCGCACCAACCGCCGCGAGTGCGCATTGCGAGCGGCGCATCATTGGCCACCACCGCTGCACTGCAGACAAACGAGTGCCGACCACGCAGCTGCGCTGCGCACTACACGAACGTACATAAGTCCTCCCACGCACGATGAGAGGCCTAGCGGCTGCCCCCCACTTCCTGATCACGCCACAACGAACAGTAGTTCGTTACCTCGAACCTTAAACCCGCTCAAGAAACTTTTTTGAGACGCGCGTGAATATTTCGAAGGGGTGTCACAGCACCCTGTCAAATGACAGGGGGTGGCAGGGTCGTTGCGCGGGAAATCATCACGCATACCGAAGAGGAGGCCTGCCACGTGGAAGGTGATGCTGGTCTCCCGGGAAGTGCATCCCCTTCAGCGACGAGCAGCCGCGTCACTGGAAGAGGATCGGAAGCGACCACTCCACGCTGATCTTGCACAGCGCCTTGAGGCGGAGCAACAGAGGTTCGCCGTCGATATCGAAGAAGCATTCGCCCAGATTTGCCGGACGCAACCCGAGCGACTTGGCGACCTGCAGCTTCCACTCGCTCTCCAGCGGTCTCGGCGGCAGCTCGGTGAACGCCCTCTCGATCTCGTCGAGCTCGACGGCGAGCCGGGCGGCGTCGTGGGGGCTCCACTCGCCGTCGCAATCGGAGTGCAACATGAGGACGGGGAACCGGTCCCCGAGGTCGCCGTCCTCGAGGGAGCGCGCCACGGCGTCCCGAAGGTGAGCGAAGTCCGCGTAGAAGCCCACTTCGACGCCGAATACCTCCTCGTCTTCGTCGAAAATGCACAGATAAAGTCCCATGTCGCTACTTCGTTTCCTTGCGCTCGATCTTCAGGTGCCTCGGGATCATCTTTCGAAGGGCCACCAGGTCCTTCTGCAGCTTGCAGTGGGGCGGCACGATGATGATGAGCTTCGTGCCCTCCGAGACGGCGCGAAAGGCGAGAAGGCGGATCTGGTACGTCGCCCGAAGCGTGGAGACGTACTTCACGAGATACATGCGGTTGTTGACGATGGAGTCCGGCATCGTTCCGCGAGGAACCTGGTGCCGGGTGTGGACCAGCTTTACCAGGTCGGTCATCGTGAGGCCGAGGGCGGTCATCGGCGCGTACCGAAGAGGAGGTCTGCCACCGGGAAGGTGATGTTGAAGTTCGCCTTTCCCATCTGCGCGGGGTCGTGGTGGAGCGTGTGGTGGCGGCGGAGGAAGGCGAGGCCCGGGAGGCGCGCGAGCGGCGAGGACGCGGGGAGGTGGTAGGCGAAGTGCAGCCACTCGTAGGTGAGGAAGTAGCCCATGGCGGTGGCGACGTAGAGCCAAGCGATGTTGGGGGTGGCGAGGACGAAGAGGAGCGCGCCGATGGGGGCGGCGATGGCGCCCAGGAAGAAGCCGAGGAGCACCGGGGGAAACAGGACCATCTTGAAGTCGCGGGAGCCTTCGTAGGCCATGCTCTCGTGGGTGAAGAAGCGATGGTGCTGCAGCGTGTGGCGCTCGTAGACCTTCTTCGGGCCTGTGCGGTGGTGCATGGGGCCGCGGTGGCCCCAGTACTCCACCAGGTTGGCGAGCAGGAACGTGGCCGGCACGGTGAGCCACTCGATGGCGGTCGGCGCTGTGAGGCGCGTGAGGGCGAAGGCGACGGTGCCGAGGCAGACGGTGGACGTGAGGGCGAAGTGGCCCCATCCGGTGTAGTGTGCACTGATTTCGGTTGCGCGGTAGTGGGCGCGGAAGGAGGGGACCGATTCGCTTGCCACGTGGGGATCGTACGCCCGGGAGCGAGGTGCGCGGAGGGGATATGCACGTCCCCTCCCCCAGCCCCTCCCACTTCGTGGGCGGGGAGGCAGAGGGAGGCGTTAGCCCTTGATGGCGGCGGCGAGGACGATGTGCTCTCGCTTGGAGACCACGACGCCGCCGGGTTTCTCGACGGTGATGGCGAACAGCACCGGCGCGCCGACGTTGAGCTTGGCGGTGATGGGCACCGTGACGGTGCCGGAGGCCACGTCGAAGACGCCGCCGTCGACCGGGTATTGCGTGGGGCGGCCCTTGTCGAAGATCCAGAGCTGGTACTGCAGCACTGCGGGATCGTTCTTGGGGAGCCCGCGGATGCGCATGAAGCCCTTCTGGACCTCGGCGCTCCACACGACGTCGCCGGAGGCTTCGCCGGCGAGGGCATCTTTGGTGTTGGCGAAGTCGACGCGCACGGTGCCGGCGCGGGCAAGCAGCGTCTCCGGCGTGGTGGTGCGCACGCCGCGGGCTTCGAGGGTTCCGCTGCTGCGCGTGGTGGACGCGAAGGTTCCGCTGGGGTCGCGCGGGAGCCAGGCCCAGATCGCGAGGGCGATGGCGGCGACGGCGACGATCCAGCCGGCGGCCATGAACAGATTCGTGCGGGCGCGGGCGGGAGCAGGCTGTGCGCGCTTCACCGGCGCGAACGGGATCACGTTGGCGGTGCCGGCTTCGACCTTGGCGGCGATGCGTGCGGCAACTTCGGGCGGCATCGCTTCGCGTTCGAGATCGGCGAGGGCCACCGCAGCGGCGGCGTACTCCATGGCCTCGAGCTCGGCCATCGCATCGGCGTCCTCGAGAAGGAGATCGTCGAGCTCCGACGCATCGGCCTGATCGAGCATGCCCAGCACGCGATCGGCGAGGAGACCTTGGCGGCGTTCGTCATGCACGCTCATGACGGCCTCCTTTGCTCGGCGAGCACTTCGCGGACGCGGATGAGGCCGCGGCGGGCGTGCGCCTTGACGGTACCGAGGGGCATGCCGGTGGCGCGGGAGATCTCCTCGTGCGACATGCCTTCACAGGCAGAGAGCATGAGCACCTGCTTCT
>JABFRG010000249.1 GCA_013141295.1 Polyangiaceae bacterium | reverse complement strand
GGACAGGCCGGGCACTTGACCTCTTCCTTCTCCTTGGGCTTCGCGTCGGTCCAGCCGTAGATGATGCTCAGGCTGGTGATGGTGTCGAGGTTCTCCTTGCCGGGCAGCGGCAAGCGGTCGTAGCGGGCGCTGAAGCCCACACCGAGCGAGAACCCCTCGAACAGCTTGGCGGCGAGGATGGCGTCGAAGTTGAGACGCGTGTCCTTGTCGCCGATGTCGCGGTTGGCGAACGACTGCAGGAACTCGAGACCGGTGGAGAAGGTCACGTCGCTCGAGAACGCGCGACGGTAACCCACGAACACGCGGGCCGAGTGGTCGGTCACGGTGCGGTCGAGGGGGCCCGAGGTGGCGTCCTTGGGGGTGCGGCCGGAGTCCGTACGGATATCGTACTGGAAGTCGTAGCCGGCCTCGGCCCAGAGCGCCGAGACGTCGTCCTTGAGGATGATGTACTTGAAGCCGGGGTCGAGGTTGAGGCGGAACGCGAGGCCCTGGAAGCGGTCGTAGCGACCGGTGCCGATGAGAAAGAGGCTCATCGAATCGTTGAGGTAGCGGTCGTAGCGGAGGCGACCCTGGAAGTTCTCCGACGACGCCTTCATGGGGTCGCCGGACTTGGCGGCGCTCTCGCCGTAGTTGGTGATGAGGGAGGCCGCGAAGGCGTTGTCGCCGCGGCGCATGTCGAAGGCGCCGTTGGCGGAGAGCGCCAGGGTGCGGGAGTTACCGCTCGCGAGAAGGCCGCCCGCCGACAGCGTGACGTTCGTGACGTCGGTGCTGGGCTTCGCGATCTTTGGCGCGTCGAGCGGTCCCTTGGGACCGGTGACCTCGACCTTGGCCTCCGGCGGGGGTGCGCCCGTGGGAGCGCCCTGCGCGCGAGCCGCGGTTGCTGCCAGAAGGACCGGCACAATGGTGCCCACGAAAGCTGCAATTCTCATCGATTCCTCGTAGTCCGAAGGACGTTACGAATAGCGACGTATCACGACGCAGAGCGGCCCGAAAGATCCGAAAGTTGCGGTACCGTGGCGACAGCCAGCCGCTCGATTCGCGCAAATACCTCGCGCGCGGAAGGGCTGTGTTTGTAGACATATAGCGAGGCCGCTTCGGGGAGCGTGATGGCAGACTCCCTCACCCGCAAGCGGTCGCTGGCGCAGAACACGATGCGCGCGTGCGTGCCCTTCGCCAGGAGCTCCATGCGGCGAAAGACCGCGTCTCGGTTCCAGTGCCCGAGGACCTCCACGAAGACCGCTGTCTCCCCGCGGCGCGCCAGGATGTCGGGGACGATGAGCTCGGTGGGGTCGAGCTCCAGCACGTCGCTCGACACCGCGAACGACCAGGGCTCGGCACCCTTCTCGCGCTTCTTCGGCTTGCCCTCGCCGATCCGTGAAAGCCCGCTCAGCAGATCGGCCACTTCGTCGCTGACGTCGGCCTCCGGCGGCCTGGGAGCGACCGCCTCCGCGAGGTGAAACGTGTAGCGTGCATGATTCTTCCACATCACCGTCGCGGTGAGCTCGAAGGCTGCGGTGGCGCGCAGGGTGGGAAGCAGGATCGCCAGGGCCAGACCGTACTTGGTGCTGGCGCCGAAGAGGCTCATGGGGCCGTCGACCTCCAGCACGTACCCGGTCTCTTCCTTTCGAAAGCGGTAGAGGAGCCGCAAGAACTTCAGCTTGCGAAAGAGGTGACGTAGGCCGAGGGGCCCGAGCGTGGCGAACCGTACCTGCACCTTTTCTGCCCGAAGCAAGAGCGCCTGCTCCTGCGCCGGATCGTAGCTCGCGACCAGCGCCCGGGCCGAGAGCTTGGGCGCTTCCAAGAGCTGCGCCTGCTCTCGGAGATCGCCGAAGAGCGCCCCGCGCAGGTCGGCGTCTCCCAGCTCGGCCGCACCGAGCAGGGCCGCTCGATCGAACGTGCCTGCCTTGCGCGCCTCGGCGGCGGCCAGAAAGAGCGCGCTGCGCCGCGCCGGGTAGTCCACTTCCGGGGCGTCGCTGAAGGTCGCCGCATCGAGCGCCAGCTTCACCAGGCCCTGGCGAAGCTTCACTTCCTTCGGCCCGCACTCGATGGCCGAGAGCGCCTCCATGAGCTCACCGCGCGGGCATCCCACGCAGCCAGAGGTGACCGCGAGGATGCGCGTGGCCAGCGCTTCGGCTTCCGGCGCTTGCTTGGCGTCGACGCGCACGATGTCGATGGTGCCGGCGCGCGTTCGGGTGCGGACGAGATCAGCGGTAAGCACTGTGCTCCCTCCGGCGCTCGCTGGTGTGCTCCTCGGTGGTGGCCTCGGTCACCAGCTCGTAGAGCACCGCGTGCTTGGTGCCGCTCTTGCGCAAGACGCGCCCGAGCCGCTGCACGTGCTCGCGAACCGAGCCGCTCCCGGAGACGATGATGGCCACGCTGGCTTCCGGCACGTCGATGCCCTCGTTGAGCACCTTGGAGGTCACGAGCGCGCCGTACTCGCCGCTGCGAAAGCGGGTCAAGATGTCGATGCGCTCCCGCACCTTGGTCTGGTGGGTGATGATCGGCACCAGGAAGCGCAGCGAGATGACGTAGGCGGTGGCGTTGTCGCTGGTGAAGAGGATGGTGCGGCCGTCGCGATGCCGGTGGAGCAGCTCCTCCAGCGTGGCCAGCTTGGCCCGGGCGGTGAAGGCCAGCGCCTTCTGCCTACGAAATGCCGCCATGGCCTCGTGCCCCTCGCGCGTCTGCGAGGCGCGGACGATGAACGTGGCGAAGCCCTGGGGGCTACTCATACGAATCTGGTGCTTGGCGATGAACGTACGATACAGGCGTCGCGATTCGTCGTACTCGGCGCGCTCGTCGGGGTCGAGCGGGAGGAAGATGCGCTCCACGTCGTAGTCGGCGAGCCACGAGCCGGAGAGCTCCACGATGTCCTTCCGGTACACCGTGTCGCCCACCAGGGTGGCCAGCAGGGCCTCGCGGCCGTCGGTCCGCTCCGGCGTGGCGGTGAGGCCCAACCGAAACGGCGCGATGGTGGAGAGCGCCGCGTGCTTGTAGGCGTCGCTCGGCAGGTGATGGCACTCGTCGAACACCACCAGGCCGAAGCGCGACCCCAGGTGATCCATGTGCAGGTGCGCGGAGTCGTAGGTGGTCACCGTGAGGTCTTCCACCTGGTGCGAGCCGCCGCCCACGATGCCCACCGGCACCCGGAACGTCGACGCGAGCGTGTCGTGCCACTGGCGCACCAGCTCCAGCGTCGGCGCCACGACCAGGGTCGAACGCTGCTTCTTCAGCATGGCCATGACCGCCACCTGCGTCTTGCCGGCGCCGGTCGGGAGCACCACCACGCCGCGCCCCCGGGCCTTCTCCCAGGCCTCGAGGGCCTCGCTCTGATAGACCCGGGGCTCGCGCACCACGCGGGCCTCCAGCGAGAGCTGGGCGTAGCGCCGGGCCTCGTCCTGGAACGGCACCTTGGCGCCCACCAGCGCGCGCACCAGCTTCGCGTAGGAGACCGCCGGCGCCCGCAGGCAACCGGTGCGCTCGTCGAAGATCACGTCGGGAAGCGTCAGCGAAGCCGACGCCTCTCCGTGAACCTCCAGCGTCCCCGCGGCGAATACCAGGCGCATACAGGGCCGGGTTTACGCCATCGAGCGGGCAAACGAAAGCGGCGTGCGGTGAATCACCGCACGCCGCTCGCAGGTCACGTTCCGGTGATCAGTAGCCGGCCGGGAGCACCACGTCCCAGAGCGGGGTCTGGGTGGTGGGGCAGTTGTTCGGATCGCTGGTGCCGTTCACTTCCGCGCACTTCTTGATGGGGCCGTTGACGTAGTCGATGAGCAGATCGTGGTAGCCGTCGCCCACCGTCCAGCGGTCCGGACGGAGCGAGCCCCAGCTGTTCTTCACCCGGAAGAACTCGATCTTCGTCTCCGAAGCCAGCGCCTTGTCGAGCTGCGCCGCGGTGTAGTCCGACTTGCCGGCCAGGAGCGTGGTGCCGTCGGCCAGCTTGGCCTGGTAGTCGGTGACGTTGGTCATGTGGCCGCCCTGGCGACCGGGTCCCAGGCGATCGAGCTCCTGCTTGGAGAACTTGGAGTCGCGGGTGAGCGCGTTGAAGTCCACGGCCCAGGAGATGACCAGGGGCACGCCGTCGTGGAGCGCGCGCTGCATGCGAATCTGGAGCTTGCGGCGCTCTGCGTCGCTGCTTGGATAGTCCACTTCCTTGAACGCCAAGGCGCCCTGCCGATTGTATTGCGAGCCGGTGCCGATGGCGTCGGCGAGGGTGGCCTTCACCGCCTGGTGGGTGGTGGCGCTGGGCACCGCCACCGCGATGTCCTTGGCGCGCAAGATGTCGGTGCCGGTCTTGCGGCTGGCGTAGCTGCGGTCGAGGGTGCGCGTGACGCCGGCACCGAAGACCTTGTCGAGCTTGGCCTTCACGTCGGTGGAGAGACCGAACGCCTTGTCGAGCTCCGCGCGAACCAGCTTGCGGTCGCGGCGGGCATCGCGGTCCTTGAGGGCGCCGGTCTTCAGCGAAGCGTTCATGGCGGCGAGCGCCTTCGACTGCGTATTCGACATCTCCGCCTCTTGCTCGGCGGGGATGAACGCGCCCTCGGCGATGATGCCGTAGCGAATGATGAGGTCGGTCGCGACGCCGAAGGTACCGCCGGTGGAGAGCTCTTCGGCGTAGCCACCGTTGGCGATCTGTTCGAACCAGTGCCAGTACGTCGTGTAGGTCTCCGAAGTGTTCAGCTCGACACCGGTCGCGCGCTTGTTGATCGACTCCACCCAGCCATGGACCGCGTAGAGCCAGCAGTTGCCGATGGACTGACGCTTCACCTTGGTGCTGTTGGTGTTGGTGACGTCTTCGCTGGACGCGCCGTCATCGATGGCTTCTTCGCTGTCGACGGCGCAGCCGGCCGCGGTGAGCGGGGGCGCCCAGGGCGAGCATGGCGATCATGGCGAAAGAGCGGAAGCTGCGAGCCTTGGTGGTCATCGGGGGGGTCTCCTTGCGGTCAGGTTACCGCGACGTAATTCTCGTAAAGCGAGATGTGTGCCAGGGAGCGCACATGTCGCACCTGCGGCATTTCCCGCAAAAACCTCTCCGGCCTGAGCTCGCGGGCCCCGGTTCGGGTGGATCATCCGACCCACAGGCGCCGTCCTGAGGGCCGTTTCCGACGCTCGACGGATGGGGCGCGCGGTATAGGGGGGCCATGCTCCCCGACTACGAGAAGATGGGCGTCTTCTATCTCGGCAAGGCCGACGACGGCGGCCCGTTCCTCTACGACGCACGTCACCTGCTCACCCACGGCGTGGTCATCGGCATGACCGGGAGCGGCAAGACCGGTCTCTCCATCGGGCTCCTGGAAGAGGCCGCCATCGATGGCATCCCCGCCATCGTCATCGACCCCAAGGGCGATCTCTCGAACCTGCTCCTGACGTTCCCGCAGCTCCGGGCCGAGGACTTCGCGCCCTGGGTGCCGGAAGGGAAGGATCCCGCGGAGGAGGCGGCGACCTGGCAGAAGGGCCTCGCCGAGTGGGACCAGGACGGCGCGCGCATCCAGCGTCTTCGCGATGCCGCCGAGGTATCGCTCTACACGCCGGGCAGCAGCTCGGGGATCTCCGTCTCCATCGTGAAGTCCCTGGACGTTCCCGACGCCGCGGTGCTGGACGATCCGGAAGCGCTGCGGGAGCGGGTGGTGGCCGTGGCCTCGAGCCTCCTGGGCCTCGTGGGCGTGGACGCCGATCCGGTGAAGAGCCGCGAGCACGTGCTCCTCACCAGCATCCTCCATGGGCACTGGTCCAAGGGCAAGAGCCTCGACCTCGAGACGCTCATCCAGCGGGTGCAAGATCCCAAGGTCGCCAAGATCGGCGTGCTCGATCTCGAGACGTTCTTCCCCTTGAAGGAACGTTTCGAGCTGGCGGCCATGTTCAACAACCTCCTGGCGTCCCCGAGCTTCGCGGCGTGGCTCGAAGGCGAGGCTCTCGACGTCTCCGCGTTCCTGCGCACCAAGGCCGGCAAGCCGCGCATCTCCATCTTCTCCATCGCGCACCTGGGCGACGCCGAGCGCATGTTCTTCGTCACGCTCCTCCTGCACCAGATGGTGGGCTGGATGCGCAGCCAGTCGGGCACCACCAGCCTGCGGGCGCTGCTCTACATGGACGAGATCTTCGGCTACTTCCCGCCGGTGGCGAACCCGCCCTCCAAGGCGCCGCTCCTCACGCTGCTGAAGCAGGCGCGGGCCTTCGGGCTCGGCGTGCTGCTCGCGACCCAGAACCCGGTGGACCTCGACTACAAGGGCCTGTCCAACACCGGCACCTGGTTCATCGGTCGCCTGCAAACGGATCGCGACAAGGCGCGCGTGGTGGAAGGGCTGGCGGGCGCCGCGGGCGGCCAACCGGTCGATCGCCCGGCCCTCGAGCGCTTGCTCTCGGGCCTGGAAAAGCGGCAGTTCCTGGTGCACGACGTGCACGAGCCGCGGGGGCCGCTCCTGCTCCGCACGCGCTTCACGCTCTCGTATCTGCGGGGGCCACTCACCCGCGAGCACATTCGCGCGCTGCGCCCCAAGGTCGCGGCGCCGCCGGTGGTGGAGACCGCGGTCGAGCCCGACCAGGGGGCCGCCGGGACCGCGTCGCCCTTGCCGGTGTTGCCCAAGGAGATCGTCCAGGTCTTCCTCGATCCGCGAACCGCCACGCTGGTGCCGTACTTGCTGGGCGCCGCCACGGTGTCGGTGGCCGACGCCAAAGTCGGCCTCGACGTGACCCGCGAGGTGGTCTTCGCAGCGCCGTTTCGCAGCGGCCCGGTGCCGGTGGTCTGGGACGAGGCCGTGTGGATCGATACCAAGCTCGGCGAGCTATCCGGCGAGCCTCCGGAAGGCGCGGAGGCGCTGGTCGATGCGCTCCCCGACGCTGCGCAGAAGGCCAAGACCTACGCCACCTGGGCCAAGGACTTCGCCGGTTGGCTGGTGAAGAACCAGGGCGTCTCGCGCCTCAAGAGCAAGAGCACCGGTCTCGTGTCCGAGGCCGGTGAGGACGAAGCGGCGTTCCGCGCGCGGCTCTCGCAGGCAGCGCGGGAGGAACGCGACGCGGCCCTCGACGCGCTCAAGGCCAAGTACGCCCCCAAGTTCGATGCACTCCGCGACAAGATTCGTGACGAGGGGCTCGCGGCGCAGGAAGCTCGCGCCGCCGCCGATCACGCGGCG
>JABFRG010000972.1 GCA_013141295.1 Polyangiaceae bacterium | reverse complement strand
GTCGACGGTGTGACATCGGGTGCAGGCCAGCGAGAACACCTCGCGTCCGGCTTCGAGCTCGTTCTCCGCGGTGATCGTGCGCACCGAAGTGTACGTGGCGTGGGTCAACAGCCCGTCGCGCTGGAGAATTGCGTAGTCGTCCTTGCGAATTCCGTTGGAGTATAGATAGTCGGCAATCGCATACGGCTTACGAACGAACTCGCGAACGCGCTCGAAGGTCCCGATGAGCATGAACGCGAGGAGGGCGGGTACCAGCAAGACCGGTCGAGGCACGGACCGCGGACGATAGGCGCCCCAGGCGGCCACTGCGGCGATGCCGGCCGCGGCGCCGGCGAGGACGTACATCGCGACGTGGGCCCAGTTGGCGAGCGCCTGGGTGAGCAGCGCCACTGGCACGTTGGCCCCCATCGCCGAGGGGATGACGCGCGCGTACCAGTAGCCGCCGAGCGCGCATGGGACGGTCCAGGCGAGCATCCAGCGGCTCACCGCCCGAACGGCGTCGCTGCGGGTCGTCGAGCCCGCCTCGGTGGCACGGAGCACGATGGGCAGCGCCGCGGCGCCGGCCATGACCATGGCCAACGGGGTTCGGAACGCCAGCTGCGGCAGGTACACGGGATTGAACATGCCGCTGAAGAGCGTGCGATCGGACCGCCACGCGCCCGGGTCCATCATGAACGCCAGGATCGACACGATGAGCGCCATGGTGGCCCAGGAGGCCAGCGCCAGGCCGAATCCGAGCTTCACGTGCGCGCGCTTGCGCTCACCGACCCAGCGCTTCCAGGTGAGGTAGTAGGTCATGATGAGCACGACCTCGGTGACGAACACGAGCCACTCGGTGAACCAGGTCCAGAAGAACACCCGCAGCAGGCTGCCGATGGCGTAGGGGTTCACCAGCGCCGCCGAGAGCCAGATCCCCACGCCGGTCATCGCGCCCACCGTCGTGGTCACGATGAAGAACGTGGAGAGCACGCGATAGGCGAGCGCATTCCAGGCTTCGTTGCCGGTCTTCAGGCTCTTCCATTCCAGGTAGGCCACCAATGGAATGCCGCCCACGGCCATGGAATGATTGATGACGACGTGAAGTATCGCGATGATCGCGATGAGCATCCTGTTGTTCAGGAAGTCCAAGTGAAATATCGGCAGGTCCATGGGCGGCTCTATAGGAGCTGCGACTGCCGGACGGGGATGCGGCGCATTGACGCGCGGCGACGTGATCGTGCGGTGCATTGTCGCGGCCGAAACGCCGTGCTTGTGCGGCGAAGGAGAGCCTGCAAACACTGCGCAAATCATGAACGAGGAAGCGCGGCGCGGACGACGAGCGATGTTGCAGTGGTCGGTGGGCGCCTGCGGCGCGGTCTTGTTGCCGAGCGCCTCGATCATCGTCGCGTGCGGCCCTCCTGCGGCCTCGCCATCGGCGCCCGCGCCAGCGTCCGTGCTGCCGCGCGTGCGTTCGGCGAGCTGGGACTCCCACGCCTTCAACCGAGCGCGCGGCCACGCCGGGGCCATTCCCTCCGCCTATATGGCGTCCATCGAGGGGCCCGATGGCGACCACGCGCACCTCGGCAAGCACTTGCCCTACGTGCCCACCGCAGGGCTCACGGCGCCCAATGGATATCTGCCGCTCATGTGGGGTGATCCCGCGCGCGGCGATGCCATGCATCCCAACGCGCCGCGCTCTGCCAGCAACCCCACGGGCCACTGGTACAACTGGATTCGGCTTCGCGCAGCGGTTGCGGGCGAGGCCGACGAGGTGGAGAGTCTGTACTCCGACTGGCCGAGCCTCGGCGCCGGCGACACCGGTAAGCTCGCGAGCGCCAACGGCGGAGCCCTCACCGACGACAGCGGGAAGCACACCGTGTACCTCGCGCGCCTCCCGTCAGGCGTCGTTCCCGGCGACTGGGTGCGGGTCCACGCCCACTGCCTCACGCACGGCGAATACGTCGACTTCGTGCGGGTGTAGAGGGCGCGTCAATTCGCCGCACCTGGGCAACCGCGTGGTCGAGCAATACTCGAGCTGTGAGGGCGTCCCTCCGTCGAGGTCAACCATGAAAGTTCGGTCCGCATTCTTGCTCGTGCCGTGTGCAGCTCTGATCACGTTCGCCTACGCGTGCTCGGACAGCGCCTCCAACAATCCCCCGCCTGCAGGGGATGCCGGGTCGAAGGCCGATGCCGCGCCGGGGGTCGACGCCGCGCCGCTTCCGGACTCGGGTCCTCCGCCGACGGTGGGTCCGGTCGAGCTGAAGTTCGAGGCGCGGGTAGGCGCCGAGCCGTTTGCCTGCGGGAAGACCTACGCCGGGATCGGCACGTCCTCCGCGACAGCAGCTGCGGGCGATTTGCGCTTCTTCATCCACGACGTGAAGCTTCTCCGTGGGACCGAGGAGGTCCCGGTCACGCTCGATACGCGCGCTCCGTGGCAGAGCGCGCGTCTGGCGCTCCTCGACTTCGAGGACAAGACCGGGGAGTGCGAGTTCGGCACCTCTGGCACCAACGACATCGTCAAGGGCTCGGTGCTGGGCACCGGCTTCGACGGCATCACCTTCAAGATCGGCGTGCCCGAGGACCTCAACCACCTCAACAAGGATCTTCAGCCGGCGCCGCTCCCCGGAAGCGGGCTCAACTGGGACTGGACGAACGGCTACATCCACATCGCGGTCCAGCTGAACTCGATGAAGCTGGAGAGCGATGGCGTGGCGCGGGTGCCGCCGTTCTACTCGCACGTGGGAAGTACCCAGTGCTCCGGTGATCCCGCCGACGGCGGGACCCCGGGTTGCGCGCTGAAGAACCGCCCCACCGTTCGACTCTCGGGATTCGACCCCACCAAGAGCAAGATCGTCCTGGACGCGAAGAAGCTCTACGAGGGCTCCAACATCGACGTTAACACGCCCGACACCATCCCCGGATGCATGTCGAGCCCGTCCGACCCCGAGTGTCCGCCCATCTTCACGCGCTTCGGTCTCGACTTCGCGACGGGGTTGCCGAAGGGTTCCCCGGTGATCTTCTCGGTCGAACCACGATGAAATGGGTCGCCGTCGGCGGTCTCGTGGTCGCTGCCGGCCTCGGGGCCTGCAGCGACGGCCCGAGCGTCGACGTTCCGCCGCGGCCCTCGGTGGACGCCTCGGACGCGACCGTGGTGGATCCGGATGGTGGGGATGGCGGTATTGCCGACGGCGCCACACCGTATCCATTCTCGCTCCCCAAGGGGTTTCCTACCCCCTCCGTTCCCGCCAACAATCCACTGACGAAGGAGAAGGTGGCGCTCGGCCGGCACCTCTTCTACGACAAGCGACTCTCGGGAAACGGCACGCTTTCCTGCGCGGGGTGTCACGAGCAGGCGCGGGCCTTCACGGACGGACGCCCGTTCGGCATTGGCTCGACCGGTCAAGTGCATCGCCGCAACAGCCAGACGCTGGCCAACGTCGCATATGCCGCGACCATGACCTGGGCGAATCCCGTCTTGACGACACTGGAGGAGCAGGCGCGCGTGCCCATGTTCGGCATCGACCCCATCGTGGAGCTGGGCATTCGCGGGAAGGAAGACGAGGTGCTGGCGGCGCTGCGGGCGGAGGAGAAGTACTCGACCCTGTTCCCGGCGGCCTTCCCCGCACAGGCCGACCCGCTGACATTGGACAATGTCGTACGGGCGTTGGCGAGCTTTCAGCGCACACTCATCTCGGGTCGTTCGGCCTTCGACCGCTATCGCTACGACGGCGACGCGAATGCCCTCACCGCCGAGCAGAAGCGCGGGATGGAGCTGTTCGGGTCGGAGACGCTCGAGTGCTTCCACTGCCATGGTGGGTTCAACTTCACCGATGCCGTTGCCTTCGAGGGAGTGCCGGTGGAGCGACGCTTTCACAACACGGGTCTCTACAACATCGGGGGCGCCGGCGCGTTCCCACCGGGCAACCAAGGTCTCATCGACTTCACCGGCGTAGCCTCCGACATGGGGAAGTTCAAGGCGCCCACGCTGCGCAACATCGAGAAGACAGCGCCGTACATGCACGATGGGTCCATCGCCACCCTCGACGAGGTGCTCGATCACTACGCGGCAGGCGGCCGGACCATCACGTCCGGTCCCTACGCGGGCGTGGGAAAATCGAATCCCTTCAAGAGCGGATTCATCGTGAGCTTCACCATTTCGCCGGAGGACAAGGCGGCGGTCATCGCGTTCTTGCGTTCGCTCACCGACGAAGCGTTCCTCACCGATCCCTCCCTCTCGAACCCATGGCCCCAATGAATCGCACGGCATCGTCCATCGGAGCAGGCCTCGCCTTGCTGGGCCTCGTCGTGGCGTGCTCCAGCGAAGCTGCGCCGGTGAAGGTGCCAGCGACCTGTGATGCAGGGCAGTGTCCCGATACCGGCGTCGCGAGCGCGCAGGATGCGGCGCCGCCGGACCCGGCGTGCACGCCCTACTGCGCCTGCATGGACAGCACGTGTCGGACGCTCAAGGGCTACCCGTTCGCGAGCGTCGGCGCTTGTTTGGCAGCGTGCGGCGCGATGACCGCCGAGGAGCGGACCTGTTATCCGAAGTGGTGCCGGCTCGCCGAAACGACGCCCACGACGCATCTCTGCGATCACGCCTGGGGCCGCCTCGGCACCGCCGAGTGCGACACGCTCTAGCCTTGTTCTGGGTCAGTGACCCTTGTCGTGCACGTGGCCGCGCATCTGCACGCCGTGCACCAGCGATGCGCCGCCGCGGATCGCCGCCGCGACGTGCACCACTTCGGTGAGCTGATCGAGGGTGGCGCCTTTCGCCGTGGCGTCGTTGGTGTAGGCGTCGATGCAGTAGGGGCATTGCACCGCGTGGGCTACCGCCAGCGCGATGAGGCTCTTCTGCTTGGCCTCCAGCGCGCCGTCCTCGAACACAGCCGTGTACCAACCGAAGAACTTGTCCGCGAGGTCCTTCCGGTTGTTGCCAATCTCGCCGAACTTCCCCAGATCGGCCCTCTGGTAGTAGCCGCCGCTCGGCTCGTCGCCGCTGCTCGCCCCTGCGCCGCAGGCGGGCGGTGCCCCGAGGCCGAGGGCCGGATCGCTCGGTCGCAAGTCGCAGCCGCTCTTGCCGCTCTGCACCGCCAAGGGACCATACGCGATCTCGATGCACGGAGGCCTGCGGCCCTGCGCTTCCGGCGGATAGACCCAGTGCTTGGCGGAGACGGTGACGTGGCAGCAGTAGACCAGCTTGCCGTCTCCACCCTGCGGCACCGTGCCCCAGCCGAGCTCGCGCGCGCGCTGCGGGACCGCGTCGAAGACGGCCTTCACGTCCGGCGTCTCGGCGCGCATATCGATGCCGTAGTGGTCGAGGAAGGGCTTCTTCCGCTTCTGGGACTCGGGTGTGGCGCGGAGATCGTCCTCCGACACGTTGATCGACGAGAAGATGAGGTTCATGCCGCTGGGGAACGCGTACTTCACGTAGCCGTCCTTCTCGTTCTCCACGGTGCCGCCGGCTGCGCGCAGCTCGCTGGCGGGCAGGGCGTGCACAGCGTCGACCTTCACGTGCACGTGCATTGTGTCGGCCAGCTTCATGCTCGTGGCGAACGGATACTGCGGAGCGAAGGCCGCCATCACGTCGCGGACCTCGGCCTCGTCGAGGAGCGAGAGCTTGTGGGCCACATCGAGGGTCTTCTTCACGGCCGGGGCGTCGAGCTTCATGGTTCCACGCTACGAAGGCTCAGGTCGGCGTTCAAGGCATCTGGGACCCTCGTTTTCCTTGGGATTTCCGGGCATGGTTGAGGTTTAACTTGATAATGATAACTATTTTCATTAACCCTTCGAGTGCGCAGAGGTTGTCCGCGCCCCCCTCGACAGGTCCCTTTCATGAAGCTCCCGCGCCTTGCTGCCAAGACCGCATCCGTCGCCCTCCTCGTGCTCGCCGTGGGTTGCTCGTCGTCTGGCGGCGACGGCACCAAGACCGACGCGCAGTACAAAACCGAGGTGACCACCGGGCTGCAGACCAGCGTCGCCAAGGACATCGACGTGATGATCGCCGCCGCCACCGAGCTCCAGAACGCGGCACCCACGCCGGCAGGTCGCGGCTGGGATGCGGTACAAGACAAGGCTGCCATCGACGCGCTGCGGGCAGCATGGGCCAAGGTCCGCGCGCCCTACGAGCGCATCGAGGGCGCGGTGGCGCCGCTCTTTCCCGATCTCGACGTCTCCATGGACCAACGCTACGACGGCTTCCTCGAGGAGGAGATCGCCGACGGCAAGGGCGACGCGAACCTGTTCGACGATCAGGGCGTCACCGGCATGCACGCCATCGAGCGCATCCTCTGGTCCAACGTCATTCCCGCTTCGGTGGTCGACTCCGAGAAGACCCTGGAGAAGAACGGCGTGAACCTCTACGTCGAAGCTTCGTTCCCCAAGACCGAGGCCGATGCCAAGAGCTTCAAAGAGAAGCTCTGCGCCAAGCTGGTGACCGACACCAAGACGCTCAAGGAGCAGTGGGCGGTCGCCGGTAAGCTGGATATCGGATATGCCTTTCGCGGCCTTCAGGGCCTCATGGGCGAGCAGGCCGAGAAGGTGAAGAACGCCGCGGCGAGCCGCGAAGAATCCCGGTATTCGCAGCGGACCATGGCCGATCTTCGGGAGAACCTCGCAGGCACCATGGCCGTGTACGGCGTGTTCCGCCCGTACATCCTCTCGCGCACCAGCACCGATCCGGAGAAGGACGGCAAGACCATCGACGGCAAGATCCAGGCGGGCTTCGACAAGCTCAAGGCCGCCTATGCCGCGGTCCAAGGCGACGCGATTCCGGCTCCGCCCGCTACCTGGAAGGCGGAAGACGGCCTCAAGCAGTCGGACGCGGACCTCAAGACGCCCTTCGGTCAGCTCTTCGTCACCATCTCCAACGCCGTGGACGAAGAGGCCCCCGGCTCGGTGGGCGACGAGATGGGTCACGCCGCCGACGCCCTCGGCTTTCCCAAGCTCTCGCAGTGATCGCGCGCGCCGGGCTGCACGCCGCGCTGGTGGGAGCGGTGGTATTGGGTGCATGCTACACAGGACCGGAGCTGACCGCGAACCCCTACGGCGCGGCCCCCCGGCCCGACGCGGGGACCGTCGGCCCCTCCGACCTCCCGTGCGAGGTGCGCACCTTCGTGGCCGAGCAATGCGGCGCCTGCCACGGCGAAGCGCTTCAGGGC
>JABFRG010000692.1 GCA_013141295.1 Polyangiaceae bacterium | reverse complement strand
GAGCTCGCGTACGTTGCCGGGCCAGCGGTAGGTGGAGACGATCTGCGCCGCCTCCGGCGAGAGCACCAGCTGGCGCCCCTTGCCGAACTCGTCGAGGAAATGCTGCGCGAGGAGCAGCGCGTCGTCGCCGCGATCGCGCAGCGGCGGCACCTCGAGCTCGAAGACCGCGATGCGGAAGTACAAGTCCTGGCGGAACCGACCGGCCTCCACTTCGCCGGTGAGATCCCGGTGGGTCGCGGCCACCAGGCGGAAGTCCGAGCGCACCTCGACAGTGCCACCGACGCGCGTGAAGGTTCGCTCCTGGAGCACGCGCAGCAGCTTGGCTTGGAGCGCCAGGCTCAGCTCCGCCACCTCGTCGAGGAAGAGAGTGCCCTCGTGGGCCAGCTCGAAGCGGCCCTTGCGCTGGGCCTGGGCGCCGGTGAAGGCGCCGCGCTCGTGACCGAAGAACTCCGACTCCTGGAGCGACTCGGGAATGGCCGCGCAGTTGAGGGAGACGAAGGGGCCGTTCTTGCGCCCGCTGTGCTCGTGGATGGCGCGGGCGATGAGCTCCTTGCCGGTGCCGCTCTCGCCGTGCACCAGCACCGTGATGTCGCTATCGGCCACCCGATCGAGCTCCCGGAAGACCTCGTGCATGCGCTGCGATTGCCCGTGAATCTCGCTGAATCCCCCGCCCTTCACCTCGCGTTCGAGCTGCCCCAGGCGGAGCGACATGCGGCGCTTGTCGACGGCGTTGCGGAGCACCGTGCACAGCTTGGTGCGATCCACCGGCTTGGTGATGTAGTCGTAGGCGCCGGCCTGCATGGCGGCCACCACCGTCTCGAGCTCGCGCGTGGCCGTGAGCATCACCACCGGGAGCCGGGGCGCGCGCGCACGAAGCGCGGTGAGCGCCTCGATGCCGTTCATGCCCGGCAGGCCGAGGTCGAGGCACACCGCGTCGGGGAGCACGTGAGAAAAGGCGGAGAGACAGTCTTCGGCGTTCTCGTAAGACTCCACCGCGAAGCCATCGTGCTCCAGCCATCGCGTCAGCAGGGCGCGGCTCGTGGGCTCGTCGTCCACCACCAGCACCATGCCGCGCTCGCCGGTGCCACCCTCCACGGGCTTGATGCTGTCGCTGTAGAGCATGCTGCAATGTCCTCTCCGCGCGACGACGCCCCACCGAGACGAGCATGGGGAACGCACGCGACGATCCAACCGGGCCGCACGGAAATGACAGCAGACCAAGGGCCTCTGGCGCAACCGAAACGTTCCAAATTGGAACGAGCGTTGCGCTTGGTGACCCATTTTGGTACGAAAAGAGCGCCTCGGGGGCGCTCCGTTGAATGCCGCACCCCGTCGTATGCACCAAGTACCCGTATTGAACGCGTTTCTCCCGAACCGCCAATGGTGGCCGACGGGGCTGGTGCTGGCCGCGCTCGGATACTGGTGCTCCGGCCGAACCACCGCCGAGGGTGCCGCGCGGCACCGGACCGTCGGCGAGGCTCGCTTTCCTACGGAAGGCAGCGCGGCGCACGTGGAAGCCGATAGGGAGTGGGCGCGGGGCAGCACCCACGCCGTGCGCTGGGATCCGGAGGCGCTCCCGCGGGGCTCGACGGTGGAGCTCCAGGAGAGCGTCGACGGCGCCACCTGGACGATGGTGGAGACGCGCCTCTGGTTCGAGGGCCGGGCCCGGTGGACGGTGCCGGATAGCGGGCCCGCCGTCTGGTGGCTGCGGATCGCGCCCGTTGGCAGCCCTCCCCTGCCGCCGATGATGGTCCGCGCGTCTCCCAGCCAGCGCCGTAGCTACGCCTGGACGCGCCTCCTCGAAGACACGCCCTTCGCCGCCCGCGACGGCGCTGGCGCGCTCGTCTATCGCGACCGCATGTGGCTCCTCGGCGGCTGGAATCCGCTGCTCCCGCAGGTGTACCCGCGGCGCTGCAGCAACGACGTCTGGAGCTCGACCGACGGGACCAGCTGGCGAATGGAGAAGCCGAACACCTTCGGGACGCCGGCGTTCGACGCCACCCGCGATTGGGAGGGGCGGCACACCGCAGGCTATGCGGTGCACGACGATCGCATGTGGCTGGTGGGCGGCGACGTCCTCCAGGGCCACTACCAGACGGATGCATGGAGCTCGGCCGACGGACGCACGTGGGTCCGCGAGCTCGAAGACGTCGGCGTCCCGAAGCGCGTGCTGCACTACACCGTCGGCTTCGACGCAAAGCTGTGGATCATGGGCGGACAGACCATGCCCGATGCGGCCTCCGAGCCCGGCCCCACCGAGCTCTTCGCCGACACGTGGAACCTGGAAGGGCGAACCTGGACACGCGTCACAGCGGCCCCGGGGTGGTCTCCCCGCGGCGCCATCGTGGGCGCGGCGGTTCTCGACCACAAGATGTGGCTGGTGGGCGGCGGCACCTACGACACCCGCGACAAGCCAGCGCGGGCCTACCACAACGACGTGTGGAGCACTTCCGACGGACGCTCTTGGACCCGCGCGGACGACGAGAGCACACCGTGGGAGGCGCGCGAATACAGCAACGTCGTGGTCTTCGACGATCGCATCTTCGTGCTCGGCGGGTACAACGAGCGCGGCAACCTGAACGACGTGTGGTTCACCCGCGACGGGAAGAACTGGTACGAGGTTCCCGACACCCCCTGGGTCTCACGGCACGCCGCGAGCACCTGGGCGTTCCGCGACTCCCTGTACCTCGCCGCCGGAAACGCGATGGTCGGCAAGACGATGCACTCCGACGTATGGCGCCTCGACGTGGTGCGCGACGCCCGCTAGCAAAAAAAACGCCTCGGGCGCGCTGGTTTCCCCGCGCGCCCGAGCATTCCTGTGAATCCGTGACGGTGCGACGCTCAGAAGGCTTCGCAGACGTACTCGTCCTTGACCGCCGTGCTGCAGAGCACGTCGCCGGTGTCGGTGTACTGGCAGGCGCCGTTGGCGCAGATGAGGTTCGACGAGCAGGTGCTACCCACCGAGAGCAGCGGCTCGCACTTCAGCGATACCGGGTTGCAGTAGTTGCCGGTCTCGGCTGCGCCGCGCGTCGAGCAGTTGTCGCCGCTGGCCATGTCGGTCACGTCGCAGGTGTCGCCGAGAGCCTTGAGCGGCGCACAGGTACCACCGCTGGGCGCGTACGAACCGAGCCGCGAGCCCGGGGTGTTCGAGACGAACCCGCCCTGGCAGTAGTTCCCGGGAGAGCACTCGATGTCGCCGTGGCAGGCGCCACCCGCGGCCACCTTGCCGTAGAGCGCGCTATAGCAGCTTGCGATGGCAGCCTTGTACTCGGTGCCGGGGATGCCGGCGTTGAGGCACGAGAGCGCCGTGAGGGCCTGCACGCAGGCGTTGGCGGCCACCCGGCGAACACCGATGTTGTCCTTGGAGACGCCGGGAATCGCCAGCTGGGCGGTGATGTTCTCGAAGCCGCCGCCGAAGTTCTGGCCGCAGTTGGCGCGGTTGAACGGAGCGCCGCCGCTGCCGAGACCACCGCAGCACGACTCCATGCGATCGCAGAGCGAGGTGTCGCTGGCCGCCTTGAACGAGTCGACCGTGTAGGCTACACCGACATCCGGCTCCACGTCCTCGGTGGATGCGTCTTTCCCGCAGCCATCGACCGCGCCGCAGCCGTCCGGGCTGCTACCGCTGTCGGAGCTGGAAGAATCCGGCGTCGCCGCGGCGTCCGTGCCCCCATCGGCCGGCGTGACGGTGACCGATACCGAGCACGCGGTGATGCCGATGCCCACCATCGCGAGCGTACCGAAGAGAACCGTCGTTACCGTAACCGCACTGAACTTTCGCATCCTAGCCTCCTATATTTCCGTTTATCGAGAGCGGCACGAAGGCCGCGACCTTGAGAACAATCGAACGCGCCCGCCGCTATTTCTCAGGGCGTGGTCTGCGCATCGAGGCGCCAGAGATCGGCATGCATGGCCCCGCCCTGGACGGCGTTTCCGACGCCGATGTAGAGCCCGCCCTTGAACACCCAGGTGCTGGCGGCGTGGCGCTCGATCCAGGGGGTGTCGCCGACCTCGTACCAGTTCTCGCCGTCCTGGGTGAACCACACGTCGCGGAGGTTGCCGCGCTGGTTGTAGCCACCGAGCACGAAGATGCGACCGTCGTAGACGGTGACGTTGAGGTACTGGCGGGGGTCCCAGGGGATGGAGTCGTCGCCGTGCTGGTCCCAGGTCTTGCCGTCGGACGAGCTCCAGACGTCGTTGTAGTAGGTGCGTTCCGGGTGGTCCCAGTTGGTGTAGACGCCGCCACCGACGACCCACATCTTGTTGTCGAAGACCACCTGCCCGGAGATGATTCCGCGCGGCGCCCAGTGGGGGCCGTCTTGGGGAACCTGATCCCAGTTGCGCGCATCGGTGGACATCCACACGTCGTCGAACACCTTGGTGGTGCCACCGGCATTGACGAAATCGGGCATCGTCTGCCCGCCCATGATCCAGAGCTTCTCGCCGTAGTTCACGGTGTATTGCAGCGCCCGCTGGGGCATGCCCATGTCGGGTGACTCGCGGATCCAGCTCTGGCCGTCGTCGGAGCTCCAGGCGTCCATCTGGTAGCGGCCTTGGATGATATCGCCGCCGAGGATCCACATGCGGTTGCGGTACACGACGTAGCCGGCGGTGTGCCGGCCTTCCCAGTCGAGGCTGCCGTCGAAGCCCCAGGAGTCGAAGGTGTTGGGCTTCTCGTTGCGCCAGGAGACGCCGTCCGACGAGCTCCACACCTCGTTGTTGCAGGTGCGCGGGTAAATGGCGGGGATCAGTGGATTCCATCCGCCGAGCAGCCACATGCGATCGCGGTAGACCAGGGCGCCGGCGCCGTCGCGCGGGTTGAACGGCCCGTCGGCGAACACCTGGCTCCACTTGTAGTGCGCGTTCTGCGACGGAGTGAGACGAACACTGATGGGGGCGAGGGGCGCTTCACCGTCGGGCGCGATGCGCACCCACATGATGGCGGGCCCGGCGTAGGGCACCTTCCACACTGCGCGGCCGGCGAAGCGAGGAGCCTGACCGACGGTACGCCAGTTGACGCCGTCGTCGCTCTCCTGCACCTCGTTGTACCCGCCCTCCGGAAGGCGCGACGGGTCCCAGAAGATGGCGTGGCCGCTGCCGCGAGCCCAACGGCGATCGGTGCCGACGCCGATGGCCGAGTCGTCGTTCGGAAACGTGGCGCGACTGCCGGCGAACGAAGCACCGCTTCCGCAACCGGGTCCCGGTGACGTGCTGGTCGGTGAGGGCGCAGCGTCGGACGACGTACCCGGTGAGGCGCTCGAGCTGGAGCTCCCGCCGGAGCTCGAGCAATGCAGGGTGGCCAGCGTCAGGACGGCTGTCCAGCTTCGCGAACGTTTCATGATGGCTCCTTGGGTCCGCGCGCCGCTCGAAGCGGCGCCCCGCGCAACGCTGCGACGGACGAAGACCTCAGGTGCACGGGGCGGGCCAACCCCAGTCGCCCGCGCTACCGCGGCAACAACCGGTCATTTTCCGGCATTTTTCCCCGGAGCGTCAGGGGGCCGTCGCTTCGGCGCCAAGGGCTCGACGCTCGTCCGCGTTCCCTTCCGGTACACGGCGAACAGTGCCTCGCCGATTCGGAACGCGCCGGCTAAACGTGCACTATACACGCATACATGGCGACCGGCGGGGTGGCTTCTCAGCGCGCCAGCCGCACGCCCCAGGTGCCACGCGCGAGCCGCACCGGGAGGCCGGGCTCGGGCACGGGCTCCTCGCCCACGTCCTGCGCGATGCCGTCACGCTCGCCGCCCCACATCTGGAAGTGGACCTCGCGATCGCACGGGGCCGCGCAGGTGGCCGGACGTGCCTGGACCTCGGTCCTCAGGAGACCACCCTCCCAGCTCGAGGTGCGGCCCACGACCACTGCGTCGAGCGCGTCGGCACGCGCGGTTTCCGCAGCCATCGTGTCCTCGGCGGTGGCGGCGCGGGCGCTGGCGCCCTGCGTGAGAATCACTGCCCCGA
Organism: Polyangiaceae bacterium; assembly: GCA_013141295.1. Lineage (GTDB taxonomy): Bacteria > Myxococcota_A > Polyangia > Polyangiales > Polyangiaceae > JABFRG01. The sequence continues at coordinate 1,180 of JABFRG010000692.1, read as the reverse complement.
GCATGGACACCCCGAGCCACGTTCCCCGGCGGCGGCGGGCGGCGAGCACCAGGCCGAGCCCGAACAGGACCGAGGTGAGGCCGGCGGCGTTGTAGCCGGTGCCCGCGGCGTTGCAGCCGGTCGTGGCCGAGGCCGGCGGCGTGGGGGTGCGCCCCTCGTAGATGGCGGAAACTCCCGCCAGATCGTCGTCGCTGGGCGCACGAAGCAGGGTCTGCCCGCTCTTCGTCGCGCTGAACATGAGCACGCCCGGGAGCTGGTTCTCGTCACCGAGACCGAGCCAGTGGCCCTGCTCGTGCCCCACGACGTGGACGAGATCGTAGTGATCCCGCTCCACCTCGTCGGAGGCGCTGTAGGTGTAGCGACCCGTGAGGACGATGTCGGCGTCGAGGATGGTGCCGCCCGCTTGCTCGTAGCTCACCACGGTGACGGCGATGGCGGTTCCGGCCGGCGCGAACGCGCGGCGGTAGAAGATGGCGTTCACTTTGTCGAAGCCAGGATCGTGGGCGGAATCGGCGGGAGCCACGCGAATCCGCGGCGCCTGTGCGTCCTGCGCGTTCCAGGCATCGGCGGCCTTCTGGATGGCGTCGCGCGCCCGGCGCTCGGCCTGGTCGACGCTGGGGTCCACGAGCAGCGTTGCCTCGGCGGCGTTCCAGTGGACGACGCCACCGCTCGGGGTCTTCTTCAACACGTAGGCGTGCGCGGACGACGTCGCCGCAAGCACACATGCGGCGGCGAGCGCGCTCAATACGAGCTTCATGAGAGGCGATCCCCTGCGATTGCCCCGGGACACGCGAGACCGCTCCGCGCGGCTCGCCTGGGGGCGTTCGAAGGTGGAGAACGGCCGCTCTCAGGCGTTCTTGAGGCGAAAAGCCCCGGAGATACCCGTCAGGCGGATTCGGATTCGGCGACGGTGTCTTCGAGGAAGAGCCGCACCGCGGTGAACTCCCGCTGCACTTCCTCGAGGAGCCGCGAGACCGTGTCGAGCTCGCCGGCGCGCGCCCGGGCCTCGATGTCGCCGGCAAGCTGCTGCACGCGCGTGGCCGCGAGGTTCCCCGCGCTGCCCTTCAGTGCGTGCGCCTGCTGGGCGAGCTCGCGACCGTCGCCGCTCCCCAGGGCGCTGCGCATGCGCTCGATGCGCATGGGCGCGTCGGTGATGAAGATGCCCACCAGCTCCCGGAAG
>JABFRG010000306.1 GCA_013141295.1 Polyangiaceae bacterium | reverse complement strand
GAGGAGCTCGCGCACATCGTGCACGCAGCGCTGGAGGAGATGGCCGAGCAGGAGCGCACGCGGCCCCTGCCGCCGCCACCGCCCGCAGATCCGCCGAAGCCGCCGAAGGACGAGAGCGCGGGCTGGGGCCTCGACGCCGGAGCCTTCGCCGGCAGCCGCATGTTCGGCGCCGGTGCGCTCTTCGTGGTGGGCGGCGGCGTGACGGTGGGGGTGGCTCCGTCGCGCGGACCGTTCCGTCCAGAGCTCTGGCTCAGCGGGACGTTTCACGTGCCCTACGAGGTGAAGGGGCGGATGGTGGACGTCCAGTTCACGGCGCTCGCGCTGCGCCTGGCCCCGACGCTGCGTCTCTTCGGCGGGAACAACTGGTTGATCGAGGCCGGCCCCCAGGCGGGTGTGGACGTGCTCTGGTCGAGCCCGCGATCCAGTACCGTGCCCGCCAGCAAGCTGCAGGCCGACCGCGTCGACGCTTCGCCGGTGGTGGGCGGGCTGATCACCGGCCGGGTCGGCGTCGCCAAGGTGGCCGACGTGTTCCTCCAGGTGGCGCTCGACGCCGATCTCGCGCCACAGCGGTACGTGCTGCGGGTGGGTCGGGATACCGAAGGCGTGTTCGAGACCTTCCGGCTTCGCCCTTCGATCTCGCTCGGGTTCGCGTTCAACCTGGTGGGCTCCTCGCCCTACGCGCACCGGGAGGAACGACGATGAGAGCACGTGCGTACCTATCCTGGGCGCTGGGGCTCGCCACCACGGGCGCAGGGCTGCTCTTCGCGTGCGCCCCGCAAGAAGTGGTGCTGGCCGAGCTTCCGGAGCGGCCCGACGGCGGCGGCGGGAACGGCAAGCCGTGCGTGGGCGACGACGACTGCGAGGCCGCGTCGTTCTGTGCGCGCAACAACTGCAGCGATGCCACCGGGCGCTGCGAGGAGCGACCGGCCTTCTGCGACGGCGCCATCGGCATCTCCTGCGGGTGCGACGGCATCACCTACTGGAACGACTGCTTGCGAAGGCTCGCCGGCGTCACCGCGCACACCGAAGGCCCCTGCGGTCCCACTGCGACCATCTGCAGCCGCGACAAGGCGTGCCCTGGATCCTCGCTGTGCGGGCGCCTCGCGCCACCGCGCAGTCGCTGCGATTTGCCAGACATGCCCGGACACTGCTGGGCTCTTCCCGCCACCTGCACCGGCACACTCACGGTGTTCGAGACGTGCGTACCCGGCCCGGTGCAATGCCGAGATGCCTGCGCCGCCATCCGTACGCAGGCGCCTCACCGCAGCCTCGATCGAACCACCTGTCCGTGAAGCGCGCCGCGGAATAAAGAGCGCGCGCGAGTGATCGCTTTCGATGCGCGACGAGCCCTAGGAAAGCAGCGACCGAGGCGTTGGTCGCGCTACCCCACCTCAGCCTTCGCGGAGCAATCATGCGCATTTTCTCGACCACGACGACCCTTCTCGCCAGCGGCCCCTTCGCCCTCTTCTTCATGGCGTGCACCGCGACCACCACCGGTGACGCGAGCTCTTCCTCCACCGGGACGGAAGCCGACGCCCTCGAGTCCGCGCAGTGCTCTCTCAAGGGGCACGCCGCAGAGGTGGACGCCTGCCGCGCCACGTACACCGCATGCAGCGCCGCAGCAGGCGCCGACGAGGCCGCGTGCCGCGCCGCGCTCGTGGCGTGCCTTCCCACGGCCGGTGATCACGATGGTGGCGCACCTCCGCGAGGCCCGGGCGGAAGGTGCGATGGCGGCGCGCCCCCCCCGCCGCCCGATGGCGGTGCACCTCCGCGCGGCCCGGACGGCGATCATGGCGGTCCCGGCGGTCCCGGTGGCGGCCACGGCCATGGTCCCCGGCCCGACCCGGCCGCGGTCAAGGCATGCCACGACGACCTCACCACCTGCCTCGGTGGCACCACCGACGTGGCGACGTGCTTCGGCACCGAGCACACCTGCGTGCGCGCCGCGTTCGACGCCGCCTTCCAGGCGGAATGCACGAGCCTCACCGCGAAGTGCGCGGCGAGCGAGATTCCCGCCGATGCTTGCACCAAGATCACCGAACGCTGCAGCCAGGGCGTGGCCCCGGCCCCGGACGCGGGCACGCAGCCCAACTGCAAGTGATCGACGGCCGCCCCACGACTCTCGCAAGGAGGTGATCGAAGTAGATTGCGTCTCGGAAAACCTTACCCAGGACACGGCTCGGCGCGCCAGCGCGTCGGGCCGTCTCCACATTTTGTGCAGTATGCATATATCCTCGCCGCGGGGATGCGGACCGTTCGTGCTATGAGCGACTCATGAAATCTCATCGCGAAGGACATCGGGGCAATCGCGGCGGGTGGCTGAGGGCTGCGGTGCTGGGCGCCGACGACGGGGTGGTCTCGACGGCGAGCCTGATGATCGGCGTGGCCGCGACCTCGGCCTCGAAGTCGGCGGTGCTGGTGGCGGGCCTGGCCGGCCTGGTAGCCGGCGCGCTCTCCATGGCCGCCGGTGAGTACGTCTCGGTGAGCTCGCAGCGCGACGCCGAGGAGGCGGACATCGCGAAGGAAAAGCAAGAGCTGGACGCCGATCCGGCGGGCGAGCTCGAAGAGCTGGCGACCATCTATCGCGATCGAGGGCTCGATGCGGACCTGGCCATGAAGGTCGCGGTGCAGCTGAGCGCCGCCGACAATCGCCTCGCCGTGCACATGCGCGACGAGCTGGGCGTCGACGAGGCGACGATGGCGCGGCCGTTCCAGGCCGCCGTGGTCTCGGCTGCGAGCTTCGCCGGCCTGGCGGGGCTCCCCATCCTCGCGCTCCTGGTGGCACCGGCAGGCACCCGCGTGCCCGCGGTGGCCGGCGTGAGCCTCGCGAGCTTGGCGATTCTGGGGGCGCTGGGCGGCCACCTGGGTGGGGCTTCGAAGCTCAAGGCGGCGGTCCGCGTGGTGCTCGGCGGCGGGGCGGCCATGCTCGCCACCGCGCTCATCGGAAGGCTGATGGGCGTCGCGGGACTGTGACTACGAAAGCCGGCGCGCTTCGTGATAGAACGGCCGCATGAGCAAAGACATCTCCGTCGCCGTCATCGTGGGCAGCCTCCGCAAGGAATCCTTCAGCCGCAAGGTCGCCCACGCGCTTGCCGCCCTGGCCCCGAAGAACCTCCGGCTGGAGATCGTCGAGATCGGCGATCTCTCCATGTACAACCAGGATCTCGACGGCGAGCCGCCGGCCGCCTGGACGGCCTTCCGCGACAAGATCCGTGCGGCGGGCGCGGTGCTCTTCGTGACGCCCGAGTACAACCGCTCGGTGCCCGCGGTGCTCAAGAACGCCATCGACATCGGCTCGCGCCCCTACGGCCAGAGCGCGTGGGACGGCAAGCCCGGCGCGGTGGTGAGCGTCTCCGTCGGCAACATCGGCGGCTTCGGCGCCAACCACCACCTGCGGCAGTCGCTCATGTTCCTCAACGTGCCGACCCTGCAGCAGCCGGAGGCTTACATCGGCGGCGCGGGCGCGCTCTTCGACGAGAAGGGTGCGCTCACGAACGATGCGACGCGCGGCCTGCTCGAGAAGTTCGTCACTGCCTTCGCCGCCTGGGCCGAGACGCACCAGAAGGGCTGAAGCTCAGCGGGGGCCGAGCGGCACGACGTGCTCGTGCGCCTCGGCCCCGTCTCCTCAGGCCTCGTCGATGGGGACGAAGGCCTCGGTGTCGCCGAGGTCGATGAAGTCCTCGGGCCGCGCGTCGGCCTCGTCGAGGGTTTCGAGGTCGGCCAGCTGCGCCTTGAGCTTCTTGGGGTCGGCACGCCGCAGGAACTCCACGATGCGTTCCTCGCCGGCGCGCTCCTTCTCGTAGATCTGCACCAGCCGCTCCACCGCCTGCGTGATGCGCCGCGCGGGAATCTTGGCGATCACCCGACCGAAGTGGGCGCGCTCCCCTTCCACGCCGCCCCCCGCCATGACGAAGTACTGCGGTACCGCGCGGCCACCCACCTTGCGCACGCCGCCCTGGAAGCCGATGCCGGCCACATGGTGCAAGCTACACCCATTGGGGCAGCCACTGATGCGCACCGAGAGCCCCGGCGCGCGGTCGACGTAGTCGAGACGTGCCTGAAAATGCGTATCGAGCTCCCGGGCCAGGCCGCGCGACTGGGTGACCGCCAGCTTGCAGGAGTCGGCGCCGGGGCAGCTGGAGACGTCGGCCACCGTGTCGGCGTCGGGGCGCGCGAGGTCGATGGAACGCAGCGCCGCGTAGAGCGACGACACCCTGTCTTCCGGCACGTAGCGAAACATGAAGTTCTGCGCGGTGGTGGCGTGGAGGGTGCCGGTGGAGTGAGTGCGACAGAGCTGCGCCAGCGCCCGCAGCTGGGTGGAGGTCACGTCGCCGAGCGGAACCGTGACCGTCACCACGCGGTAGCCCGCTTGCTTCTGCGGCTTGGTGTTGGTGCGGAACCAGCGCGCTTCGTCGCCGGCCAGGGGGAGCGATCTCGAAGGCGCGCCGGGCGGCAAGACCACCTCGCCGCGGTCCGGAGGCGACTCGGGATCGAACGGCAAGGGAGGAAGGCCCTCTGCGCGCACCTTCTCCAGCTCGTCCAGCACCGCCTGACGAAAGGCTTCCCAGCCGATGCGCTTCACCACGTACTTCATCCGCGCCTTGTGCCGGTGCTGGCGGTCGCCCTCGCGATCGAAGACGCGGAGGAGCGCCAGCGCGACCCCCAGGATGTCGCCGGCGGGCAGGAACTCGAAGAGCCGGTAGCCGGTGGTGCAGAGGGTGGCGGTACCGCCCGCCACCGTGACCACGAAGCCTCGCTCCACCTTGCCGCCCTCGCCCTCGCGCAGACGCGCGTGCCAGCCGATGTCGTTCACCACCGCGAAGGAGTGATCCTCTCCGCCGCCGGCGAACGCCACCTTGAACTTGCGCGGTAGCGTGCCGCTGAGCGGATGCCGGAGAAAGTACCGGGTGAGCGCCTCGGCGTAGGGCTCGGTGTCGAAGGCCTCGTCCTGGGCCACGCCGGTGGTAGCCGGCGCGGTGACGTTGCGCACCGAGTTGCCGCAGGCTTCCTTGGTGGTGATGCCGGCCCGCGCCAGCGTGCGCATCGTCTCTTCCATCTTCGAAAGCTCGATGAAGTGAAACTGCACGTTCTGGCGGGTGGTCAGGTGGCAGAAGCCCCGCGAGTAGTGATCGGCGACGTCGGCGATGACCTCGATCTGCGAGGCCTCCACGCGCCCTTGCGGCAGCTTGGCGCGCAACATCGAGAGGGAGCCCCCCTGACGCTGGCCGTAGGTGCCATTCACCAGGCGAAATGCGCGCCACTCGGGCTCGGCGATGTCGCCACGCTCGAAGCGGTCGAGCATCTCCACGAAGCGATCCACGTCGGCTTCGTCGGAGAAGTGCGGGGCGTGCGCGGCGCGCGGGGCCGATTCAAGCGTACTCACGAAGATCCTCCTTGGGCACCGAGGTCGTGCCATCGTCCATCGTCACCAACGTTCCGTCGGCGGAAACCAGCTGCGTCGGCAGCGCCACCACCTCCCCGAGGACCACGAGTCCGGGCAGATCGCGGCGATCGACCGGGAGCTCCACCTGCGGCAAGTCGCCCAGCGTCCCTTTCCAGGCCCAGGCTCGCGAGGTGTGCGCGCCCAGCACGATGGCCGCCGGGAGCATCGCCGAGAACCCGTGGGTCAGGGCGGTTCGCGTGATCTCGGCGCGCCGTCCGAGCGCCATCATGAATACGTAGGTGAGCGAGGGGTGCGGCCCGGACGCGAGCACCGAGACGTAGCTCTGGGCAGGCTCGGCCGAGAGCACCACGAATCCAGAGGCGACGCCCCGATGCGACACCGGGATGCCGAAGGCGCCGGGGCCGGCGATTGCGGTACTGATGCCGGGCACGATCTCGACCTCCAGGCCCGCGGCGGCCAGCGCCAGCGCTTCTTCGCCACCGCGTCCGAACACGAAGGGATCACCACACTTGAGGCGCACCACCCGGCGTCCGGCGCGTGCCGCGCGCACCATGAGCGCCGAGATCTCCTCTTGCGTGATGGACGGCCGCCCGGCCCGCTTGCCCACGTAGAACCGCGCGGCGGTTCCGGCGAGCTCGAGCACCCGCGGGTCCACCAGGGCGTCGTAAAGGACGAGGTCGCACGACGCCAGAGCCCGCGCCGCGCGAACCGTGAGCAGATCGGGATCGCCCGGACCAGCCCCCACCAGAGTGACTTTCATGGGGCCTCCGCGGCACGCGCATCACGTGCACCATACACTTTTTCCAGCGCACGAAAGAGCAGGTGGCGGCGCTCACCGAAGGGTACTCGAGCCTCCTTCCACCGCACGCGCTCGGCCCGGGCGAGCTCGAGCCAACCATCGAGCTCTCGGGGCAGCACGCTCTCGAGCGCCTCCCGCAGCAAGCGCACCAGCGCCGGCGCATGCCCGCCGGTGGAGATGGCGAAGGTGACCCCACCTCGCTCCACCCGCGCCGCACCGAACGCGGTGGCCGACTCCAGATCGTCCACCGCCACCACGAAGCGCGCCTGGGCGTCGCAGGCCCTGCGCACCGCGCGGTTCACCTCGGGCGTGGCAGCGGCCACCACGAACCACGCACCATGGACGTCTGCGGAGACGAACGCGCGCTCCGCGATGGTCACGGCGAGCTCGCGAAAGGCCGGGAGCACCTCGAGCGCAACCACTTCCACGCGAGCGCCGGCGCGCAGCAAGAGCTCCGCCTTCTCCAGCGCCACCGGGCCGCCACCCACCAGGAGAACGCGACGGCCCGCGAGCTTGAGAAACAAGGGCATGAGCTCGTTCATGGGGCTACTTGGCCGTGGCGGGCGGGGTGCGAAGGGTGCAGTCCACACTCTTTGTGCTCGGGGCTCTCCCAGTAGAAGCGCCCCGCGCGCACGTCTTCGTCGGGGCCGATGGCGCGGGTGCAGGGGGCGCAGCCGATGGAGCGAAAGCCCTGGGCGTGGAGCGGATTGAGCGGCACGTCGTGTGCGCGCGCGTGGTCGAAGACCTCTGCCTCCGACCACCCGGCGAGGGGCGCGATCTTCACGATGTCTCCGTGCGCGGCATCCACCTCGAAGGTGGCGAGCGTGCCGCGCGTCACCGCCTGGTCGCGACGTAGCCCCGTGACCCACGCGCCCCGCCCCGCGAGCGCGCGCCCCAGCTGCTGCACCTTGCGCACGTTGCAGCACTCCTTCCGCGC
>JABFRG010000383.1 GCA_013141295.1 Polyangiaceae bacterium | reverse complement strand
GGCATGGGCAAGACGCGGGGAGGCGGCGGCGGAGCGGGCTCCGCGGGCGCGAGCGCATCGGCGCCCAAGGTCGCGAAGTCCGCGGGGGAGAGCGCAGGCCCGGGGCAAGGGTCGCAGGTGGACGCGTCCCAGGAGTACTCGGTGACGACGGCCTTGGGGTGACGCTTCACGGTTTCGTCGAAGAGCGCCGCGTAGAACGTGCCGAACTGCGCCTTCGCGGTCTCGGTGACGTCGTAGTTGGTGGGGATGGTGACGTTGGGATAGTTCGCCACCTCGTAGCGCTGGCCGCGCGCCAGCACGTGGACGATGAGGTCCTGCGGGCCCTTGGCGTTCATGAGCCCGAGCCGCACCGGGAGCTGGAACGACTCGGAGTCGTAGTGGAACCGGAGTGGCGAAAGCATGGCCATGCCCTTCTCGAAGGACACCTTGTTCGCGTCGACCTTGGCCACGAAGAACTTGCTCCCGCTCTGCACGTACGGCCGCAGGTAGGGCTCGGCGCCAGCGGGGATGGCGTACTTTTGCTGCCGCAGCCAGGTGTCGAGGCCGCCCGAGTCCTTGGCGCTGAGGATGACGATGTCGTACTCGCCGACGGTGAACTGGGCCTCGATCTTCACGCCCAGGCTGCTCTCGGATCGGGCCTGGGCGGCCGGCGGAGCAGGCATCGGCATCGCGCCACCCATGGGGGAGTCGGCGTACCGAGGCTGATAGCAGGGATCTTGCTCCCAGTACTCGACCAGGCGCGGCGCAGCGAGGTTGTCGACCTTGCCGAAGATGTCCTTGGGGAGCGTCTTGACGTTCTCCTTCTGCAGGACCACCGGGACCGGCACCACCATGGCGAAGTTCGCGGGTGGCCCCTCGTAGTTGTTCTGCATCGAGAGCACGGTGCGGGTGCCCTCGCGCATGAGCACCACCTGGGTGGCGTTGTTGAACAGCTTCGCGTCGGCGCCGCCGACGTAGAAGCCGCAGAACGCGGAGGCGATGCGCGGGGTCGAGGAGAGCGCGAGGACGAGGAGCGCGGCGGCGTACTTTTTCATGGGGCGCTTCATGGGTAGGGGTATCGGACCCGAGCGCGCCGCTGCTGGTCAACGGCGCTCTTTTGGTAGACCGACCCTCTGACGCGGCTCACGCCGAAAAGTTCTGCGGTTTCCTTCGCTTGCGGAGAAAACGCAGAGATTTCGCCGGAGACTTCGCTAGTAGAGCGCTGCCAGCTGCCGCAGCAGGTGTCCGGCCAGCGCCACCCCGCTCGCGTAGGCTCCCTCGACCCGGGGACCCCCGAGGCCGTCGCCGGCGATGCCCAGGCCACGTCGCTCGTCGAAGGCGTAACGCGGCGAGCCCTTCGCGCCCCGCGAGGGTCGCGCCAGTCGCCAGCGCTTGCAATGGATGTCGCCGACGATGGCGCCGGGGAGGCCGACCAGCGTGGAGAACGCCCGATGCAGCAGCTGCGCCACCTCGGGTTCCGGCAGGTCGAGGTGGGCCTCGGTGAAGGCCGTCGATGCGTGCAGGGTCCACACGTCGAGGACGCCCGCGCGGCCCGGCTTGCTGGTCTCGCGGCAGGCCCAGGAGAGCGCGCCCTCGGCCACCACCGCCGCGTCGAAGGGCCAATCGACGGTCGCGGTGGCGAAGGTGAGCGACCAGCATGGTGCATAGTGCACGCGACTCGCTACGCTCTCCACGAAGGCGTCGCCCGGCATCACGGCTCGCGCGTTGGGCATCGGCATCGCCAGGAGCACGACGTCGAACGTCGCATCCGGCCCGGTCCCCTCCAGGCGGAATCCGCCGCCCGGCAGCTCCACTACCCGCTCCACGTTGCTGCCGAGGCGTACGTCCAGTCCCTCGCTGAGCCGCGCCGCGAACCGCGAAAACCCGCCCGGTGCCACGAACCAGGGGGGCTCCACCTCCGGAGGCGCCGTTGTGATGGCCGGCCCGCCGAGGTACGCGACGCGCGGGGACCACCGAGCGAGCTCTCCCTCCCACGCGAGCGCCGCTACGAGGTGTGCGAAGTCGGGGCTGCGGGCGGTGAAGTACTGCGCGCCGTAGTCGAAGGGCACGCCCGCCAAGCTCCGCGAGGTGAGGCGGCCGCCCGGGCGGTCGGCGCGGTCCACGAGCGTGGTGTCGACGTTGTGATCCCGGAGCGTGCGCGAAGCGGCGATGCCCGCAAGTCCGGCGCCGAGCACCGCCACCCGCGGCGAACGACGAAACGGCGAGCGCAGCACGTGGGCGCGGTAGGCCGGGACGTCGAGGCGCGCGGCGTGCTCTTCGGTGCTCCGCGCGCGCAGGGTGCCGAGCACCGGCCCTTCCGGCGGAAAAGGGCGATCGAAGGCGCCGAGGCACCACAGAATGCCGCCGTAGGAGCCGGGGTCGCGGCCATCGAGGGCGTACCGGTGGCTGAGGTCGACCAGGAGCGCCAGCGCGTCCTCGGCGGTCTCGGTCCACCCGACGAGTGCCTTGCCCCAGGTCATGCGCAGGTTGTTGTGCAGCTCGCCATGGGCGCGGAGCGAACGCTGCGCGAGGTCCCAGAGCGCGTCGCCGGTGCCCCCGCGCGAGAGGGTCTCCCAAGACGGCAACTGCGGGCGGGCGTCTCCCTCGTGCGCGCGGAGGGTCTCGCGGGCCCACCCCGGGAGCGCACGGGTCGTATCGTGCTGCTCTTCGTGGAAGCAGAAGTGCCAGGCGAGCTCGCGCCACACCAGGAGCTCGTCGAGGAACTTCGCGGCCCCCGGGCTACCCTTTCGCGCGAACGTGTCGCGTGCCAGTCGGAACGGTGAGACCTGACCGTAGTGGAGGTACGGGCTCATGCGGCTCGTGCCTTCGAGCAGCGGATCGTTCCGGGTCGCCGCGTAGGCCGTCAGCTGCGTGCCGACGAATGCCTCCCATCGCGCGTAGCCGGCGCGCGTTCCGCCAGGTGAACCGGGTACCGGCGCGACGCCGTGGTCGATGTCGGTGCTGCCCACCAGCCCGGGAATCTCCGCCCGCGTGAACGTCAGCGGCGGCATGGGTAGGTGGAACGCGTCGAGGCTCACCTGCGGAATGCCGTCGGCCGTCGCCGGTTCCAGCGGGTACGGCCGAGACGCCGTGGCCTCGGCCAGGGCGGCGGTGGCCTCGCGAAAGGCGAACGCGCGGGTGGGGGCGGCGTCGAGCGTGCCCGGCACGGGAACGATGCAGGATGCATCGACCTCGACCACCGGCGCCACCTCGGAGAGCCGGCGGGTCCAGCCGCGCAAGGGTTCCATCGGTGTGAGCTCGGTCACCACCGTCGCCGCCCGCCCCGCCAACGTGCGCAGGTGCGGCCCGCGGTGTCCGGGTCGCTCCAGGTGGAACGCGTATGCGATGCCTCTCGCCTTGAGCTCCTCGCGCACGTCGAGCGCACCTTCCAGGATGAACGTGTGGTGGCGGTCGCTGGCGAACGGGTAGCGCTCCCCCAGGGCGTGGAACACCAGCAGGGGCAGCTCCCAGGCTCGGGCCAGCGCGAGCGCCACGTCGAGGGCGGGGTTCTCGTGGGCGCGCACCGCCACGCGCATCCAGTAGAGGACGTAGCTTCCCACGGCGCGTGCCTCGGCGGCGGTCGGCGGCGTTCGGCGCGTGCCGACCGGGCGCACCCGCTGCGCGAGGAAAGGAGGCAGTTCGATCACCCTCCGGGCTTAGCACGGGCGCCCGCGCGGAGAAGCCGGCAAGGGCGCGCGATTTCTGCGCGCTTCCGTCGGTGCGACCCGGTTGCGACATCCGAGCACAGCGGGTAATCGATCGGGACGAAAGCCATCCCGCCCGGTGCGGGAGGAAGGTACCCGATGCGAGTGCTCATCGTCGGCGGCGGAATCATGGGATGTGCGACGGCCTTGGAGCTCCTCGAGCGCGATCCCTCGGTGGAAGTGACCTTGCTCGAGCGAGCCGTGCCCGGGGCCGAGGCCTCCACTGCTGCGGCCGGCATCCTCGGCGCCCAGGCCGAGAGCCACGACGTGAACGACACCCAGAGCCTGCGCCTCTTTCTCCGAGCTCGCGCCGCGTACCCGGAGTGGGCGGCGCGTCTCGGCGAGACCGGGGTGCATGTAGGGTACAGGAAATGCGGTGTGCTACGGCTGGCCTTCACCGAGGACGAAGCTTCGCGTCTTCGCGCCATGGCGCAGGCCCAGGGGGCGCAGGGCGCGCGGGTGGAGCTGGTGACGAATCCGCGTGATGTGGAGCCCACCGCGTCGCCGGAAGCGCGCCTCGGTGCGTTCTTTCCCGACGACGGCCAGGTGGACCCGCCGCGTCTGCTGCGGGCCATTCTCGCGCGCCTGGCCCGGGAGCCGCGCATGAGCCTGCGGAGCGGCACCACCGTTCGCTCGCTCGCCATTCGCAGCGGCGCCTGCGAGGGCGTGCATCTCGACGACGCGCTCCTCGAGGCCGACGCCACGGTGCTCGCCGCTGGCAGCTTCTCCGCGCTCGTGCCCGGCGCACCGGAGGCGGCGCTGCGGGTGCGGCCCATTCGCGGTCAAATGGCGGAGCTCGAGGAGCGCCTCCCACAGACCTCGACCATCGTGTTCGGCGACAGCGCCTACGTGGTGCCCCGCGGCGACGGTCGCATCGTGTGCGGCTCCACCATGGAAGACGTGGGCTTTGCCCGAGCGGTGACGGTGGCCGGCGTCACCAAGCTCCTCGGCGGGGCCCTGCGGGCGGTGCCTTCGCTGGAGGAGGCGGAGGTGGTGCGAACCTGGTGCGCTTTCCGACCCTACGTGCCGGCGCCGGAAGCGCGGAGCCTCCACGACGCCGCGCCACCGCTCATCGGTCGGAGTGACTTGCCGGGGCTCTTCCTCGCCACCGGCCACCATCGCAACGGCATTCTTTTGGCGAAGCTCACCGCCGAAGCTGTGGCGTCCGCCATTCTCACGGGCGACTGACACCCCCATCGTCGACGTGACACCGGCCTGGGGCTGTGTAAGATCGCAACGCGGGAGGGCGTCGCGTACGTGCTCCCCATCTTGGAGTAGCTCAGTGGCAGAGCAGCAGGCTCGTTACCTGCAGGGCGCGGGTTCGATTCCTGCCTCCAAGTCCCATGACCGAACCCAAACCCCGTTCGTCGATATCCATCGACATTCGCTACGTCGTCGGACAGCTGGTGCGCGCCATGACCGGGGGGGCGCCCGCCGACGACACGCACGCGCGGGAGAAGGCCGCCGAGAAGGTCCGAAAGTGGCGCGGTGTGCTCCACGGGATGCTCGAAGGCGCGCTCGACGTCGGGTCGCGAACGCCCGCTGCGGGCGCGCCTGAATGGGTGACGCTCGAGGTCGCACAGGGCGGCTTCGCCACCGGTCGATTCCTTGCGGGCGGCGATCTGCAGCCGCACGAGCTCGCGCTGCGCGATCGAATCGCCGAGCCCGGCGACACGCGCCTCGGGCTCAATGAATACTACTTGAGCGAGGTCGGGCGTGCGGAGCTGGGGGCGATGCTGCTCCAGGGAAAGTATCGCATCGACCTACCGGAAGAAGGTGCGCTTCCGACCGTGTGGTGGCTGGTCGAGCAGGGGGCGCATGCGGAGGCGACGGCATTGCTCGCAGAGATCGCGCCGTGGTTCGATCTGCTGCGCTTCTATCCCACGCCGAGCGAACGCCCGAGGACCGTGGGGACGCTGGTTCACCTCCAACCGGTGGGTGAGACGTTGCGGATGCTGCGTGCCGTGCGGCCAAGCCCCCAGGTCGCGGCCATGAACGAGGCGCTCCTCTTGTGGGCTCCCCTGTACGACCGGATCGTTGCGCTCTTTCTCGAGACGGTGGAAGGCGATCCGCCGTCGTTGCGGAAGGACGAGCGCGGCGAGCTGCTCCGCAGTGATCTCGGACAACCGGTGGTCCAGGGCGGGTGGCCCTGTCGACGCTATCCCGATGGGTGGAGTGAACGGGCGCGGACGCTCCTCGACGACTTCGCTGCGCTGCGGACGGAGCACCATGCGAGCGCGAAGCCGCTCCATCGAAAGGAGAACTTCTCGCGCCTCAAGCTGGCGCTCGAGCAGGTGATTCGCGATCCGGCGTCGCTTGTTGGTCGCGACGTGGGCATGATTCGCAAGGTCCTTGCGTCGCACGTCGCCCGCTGGGGTAGCCCGGGGTCGCCGGAGCTCACCGCCGTACGCGCGGCGCAGAAAGCGCACGGCGCGCGTCCGACCCACCATGCTCTTCGCCGGGTGCTCCTCGATCGCATGGCAGCGCTGCCCCCGGAAGCGGGAATTCGCAGCGTCGACGAGTGGGTAGGCCCGGCCACCGAGGCGGAGGGCGAGCCGCATGGCGTTCCTGCCGGCGCCGCGATGCCCCGGACGCTCGCGCGCAAGCTTCGCCGTTCCCTCGAAGCGCCGGTGGAAGATCTCGTCCACGAAGGCGTGATCACCTCCGGCGAGCTCCTGGGGAAGGTCTTGCCGCAGCTCACCGCGCAGGTGCGGAGCGCGGGTATTTCCGACCCCGCCCTTCGTGGCTTGTACGCGGCCGTGTACGCGGCGTTCCGGCGGCGTCGATCGCTCCTGCTGCTCGACCTCCAGCACCAGATACGCATCGGGGAGCTGCCATGGGTCGCCGCCATCGAGCCCTTTCGCCGGACCGATGACGCGACCAAACAATCGGCGCGGGAGACGCTGGCGCAGCTCGCGTCGCTGTTCTTCACGTCGTTTCCGGAGACCATCGTTCCGAACAAGCTCCTCGGAGAGCTCGGAACCCTCGCGACCGCCGCCGGTCTGGCCTTGCCGCTGGTCGACGAGCTCGCGGTCGACATCTTCACGGGGGTGTTCACGGCGAAATTCCTGCGGGCGGCGCAGCTCGCCGGCCGCGTGCTGCGCGGGACGCTCTACGCGCGATATTACGCCGTCGACTTCGACGAGGTGCTGGCCATCGACGACCTGGTGAAGTCGGAGCGCGGCGCACCGTTCTCCCGAGCGTTCGCCGCGCTATGCGAACGGCGGGCCGGCACGCCGCCGGCAACGAGGCTGGTGGCTTGGAACGGGAAGGTGGTCGAGCAGCAGCAGATACTGACCACGCACAACCTGGTGGCGCTCGTTCATGGGTTGGACCTCCTCCCGTCGCTCGACCCGGAGCTGCCACGCCTGGCCCGGCGCTGCTTCACCTGGATCTGCGACGAGCATCAGGTTCGCCGTGACGACGCGCAGGCGCGCCTTCAAATGGTGAAGAACACGGCGTATGCCTGGC
>JABFRG010000868.1 GCA_013141295.1 Polyangiaceae bacterium | reverse complement strand
GTCATCAGCGTAGCCGGCCTCAACGACGTGGCGGGCCGCGCCCAGGTCGAGAGCAACATGGAGGAGTTGTTCAAGACCTTCTCCAAGATCAAGCTCGGCTTCAATCGCGTGTGGATGAAGGACAAGACCGTGGTCCTCGAGTGGGTCATCAACGGCACCCACTCCGGCGAGCTCTTCGGCGTGAAGGGCACCGAGAACCAGATTGGCCACTACGGCCTCAGCATCGTCTCCTTCGACGACGACGGCAAGGTGAAGACCGAGCGACGCTACGGCGACCTCGGCACCGTGGCCACCCAGCTCGGTGCCACCAAGGAGAAGGCCCGGGCCATCCCGGCGATCCCCGACTCCACCGACGTCATCACGTCGAAGGGCGCCGACGACGCGAAGTCCGAAGAGGTCGCCAAGGCCGTGCTCGCGGCCTACGACAAGAAGGCCGACGGCGACTACGAGAAGCTCCTCGCCGACACCGTCGAGGTCGACGGCCTTCTCCACCTCAACACCGTGAAGGGCAAGGCCGACGCCAAGAAGGCCTTCGGCGCGTTCTTCAAGGCGTTCCCCGACGCGAAGATCACCCCCGGCCTGGTGGTCGGCGTGGGCGACAGCGCCGTCGTCGAGTACACCATGACCGGCACGAACAAGGGCGCCATCGGCTCGGTGCAGCCCACCAAGAAGCCGGTCACCGTGCACGCGGTCGACGTCTTCAAGATCAAGGACGGCAAGGTCGCCCGGGTGTGGAGCTACCAGAACAGCACCGAGATGATGACCCAGCTCGGTCTCTTCAAGGTCGACGTGGTGAAGGCTGGCGACGCCAAGGGCCCCGCTCCCAAGGCTGGCGACGCCAAGGGCCCGGCGCCCAAGGCCGGCGACGCCAAGGGCCCGGCGCCCAAGGGCCCGGCTCCGAAGAAGTAGTTTCTGTAAACTGCACGCAAATTGCGCGCTGCCCGCTCCTCGCGGCAGCGCGCTTCGTCATTTCGACGCCCGATTCCTGGGGGTTTTGTTCGGCCCTACCTTCCCAGTTGTCGAGCCGGGAGAAGTGCGCGACGATCACTCCATGCGCGTTTCGCAGCTCCTGGTTCGTCTTGCGGCAGTGTGCGTGATGGGGGCCAGCGGCGTCGCTGCGTGCTCCGGCGATCCCCCGGTGAGCACCCCGCACGCCTCCTCGGATGCCGCCACGGGTGGGGATGCGCCGAGCGGCAGCGATGGGGCCGCAGCCGACGCGTCCACGTGCGCGGTGCCCACTGCGAGCGGCATCCAGTGCTTCTCCGACACCCGCTGCAAGCCCATCCTGGAAGCATGCTGCGTGTCGCTCCAGGGCGGCAACACGCTCCAGGGCGTGTGCATCCCCAAAGGCGCTACCGCCCTCGAAACCTGCATCGCCGCCAAGGCGGCGCTCTGGGAATGCGACCGCGCCAAGGACTGCCCGAGCGGCGGCTCTCGCTGCTGCGTCCCGAACTTTCTCGACATCCGCAACCGCGCCTCCTGCCCCGCCACCCTGGCCCTGGGCGATGGTGGGGCGCCCACCGATGGCCGCGTGACCCGCTGCTCGCAGGGGCTCTGCGGACCCAGCGATGCGGTCGCCTGCGAGAGCGATGCCGAGTGCAACGGTCCCGGCGAGAAGTGTCAGCCCATCACCATCCAGGGCAAGATCTTCGGCGTCTGTCTCAAGGCGCCCTGAACGCTCGCGCTACCGTTGCGGCGTTCGCCGGGCGATGACGTAGCTGAACACCGCGGAAGCGACGCCCGCGAGGCCCATGGCCACGCCTGCGACGAGCACCGACCGCACCCCTGACGCCGCGGTGCCGCAGAAGGAGATCAGCGCCGCTCCCACGAACGCATAACCCGCGAAGCGATGGGTGCGCGCCCAGTTCTCGTCGGAGGTCAGCGTCCAGTAGGTGCGCACGCCCACGAACGGGTTCTTGCGCACCCGCGGCATGAGGAGCCCGAGCAAGAGCGAGAGACCGCCCATGGCCACCGCCAGGAACGGCATGGCCGGGCCCACCGAGCCGTGGACCGCGGCGTAGAGAATGACGCCATGGGTCGCCAGCACGAACGTCGACGTGCCGGCCGCAATGAGCGGCAGCACCCCCGAGGTCGTCGCCGCACGCGCCAGGCGCGGCACCCCGAGGCGCATGAACAGCCACAGGGCGAGCGCGAAGCCCGGCCCGAACGAGGCCGCTGCAGCGCGCGGCATGAAACCGTTGGCGACGCCGTCGGCGCCCCAGTGGGTGGCCACCGTGTCCGGAAGGTGCCCATAGAGAAGGCCGGTGATGGCCACCGTACCCGCCATCGCACCCAAGGCAAAAACGTCCACGCTCTTCACGACTCTGGCTCCTCGGGCGCCGCAGGCCGCGCGCCCTTCAAAAGGTCGAACAGCTCCATGGCGGCGTCCTCCACCACGTTGCTCTGCAGCGCGTAGTGAATGGAATTGCCGCGGCGCTCGCTCCGCACCAGGTTCGCCGCCCGCAGCACCCGGAAGTGGTGCGACAGGGTCGGCTTCGAGAGGTGGAACTCGTCGGCGATCTCACCTGCCGTCATCGAGCGCTCCCGAAGGAGTCGCAGGATCTTTCGGCGGGTGTCGTCGCCCAGCGCATCGAAGACTTCGCTCAGCTTCATTTCGATTTTTATCTAATTAGATTCGAATCGAACAAAGTCAACGGCTTCCGCGCAAGTCCACGTATGTGCTTGAGAATATCGTCAGCGCGCGAAGGCCGGCGCCGGGTCCAGCAGCGCTACCCGCGTGGCCGTGCGCTCGCTCATCGCCCGGGTCAGCGCCTTCTGCTCGGCCGACGGCCCGTACACGACGCGGCTCTCCGGGGTGGCTTTCGACCACCGCTCGAGGAGCGTGGAGTAGCTGAGCTTCACCGGATCGAAGACCACGCGCACGGCCGGTTGGGCCACGGCGGTGCCCACCTTTCCTGCGGTGGTCTCGAGAACGCCGGGCACGTCGCGCAAGCGCGCCTCCACGCCGGCGTCGCCGCTCAGCACCACGGTGATGAGCGAGGTCGCGCAGCCGGGCCCCTCACCGGGCTTGGGAAAGTTGCACGCGTTGTGGGTCGCCGAAGGCGGCGGAAGCGAGGCGCCCGGACCGGCGAAGAGGGGCTTGAAGGCGCCGTAGCCCTCGGCCTCCAGGCGCGCCGCCGGCACGAAGCGCAGGGAGGCCGAGTTGATGCAGTAGCGAAGGCCGGTGGGCGCCGGCCCGTCGTCGAAGACGTGCCCCAGGTGCGAATTGCCGTCGCGTGAGCGCACCTCGGTGCGGGTCATGCCGTGCGTCTCGTCGGTCTTGGAGACGACGTGTGTAGATTGCACGGGCTTCGAGAAGCTCGGCCAGCCGGTGCCGGAGTCGAACTTGTCGGTGCTGGCGAAGAGCGGCTCACCGCTGGCCACGTCCACGTACAACCCCGCCTCGTGGTTGTCCCAGTAGGCGTTCTGGAACGGCGGCTCGGTGCCGCCTTCCTGGGAGACCTGGAACTGCAGCTTCGAGAGCGTGCGCGCCAGCTGCTCCGCGGAAGGCTTCGGGTACACGCGATCGCCGACGGTGATCGCGGTGGGCGCGGCCGTGGGCTTGGTCGAGGCAAAGCCGTCGCTGGAGGTCGACCGACAGCCAACCGCGGCCAGGGAGACGAACAGGAGCGCAGCGGAAACGTGCTTCATGGGGGTAGCTACGCTGCCCGCCCCCGGTCGTTACGCGTTCCCGTCAGAACGTGTAGCGGAGCGTGGCTTGCGTCTCGAGCAGGAGCGGGGTGTCGGAGCTGCCGCCCTGGCGCGAGAAGCCGGTGGCGAGGCGCACCCCGGAGCCGAGGCCCAGGGCGAAGTGCCGATCGAGCTGGTACCACTCGAAGCCGCCGCGGCCGCCGATGAAGAAGCCGAGCTTCTCGGCGTTGGCGAGGCCCAGGTTGGCGAGGGCGCCGTGGGCGATGTCGGCCTGCAGGAACCCCAGCGAGGCCTCGGCGAAGAGCGCGACCCGCGGCGTGATGTGCACGGTGCCGCGGGCGCCGCCGCCGAACCCGTAGATGGGGAAGGCGCGGGTGTAGGGCTGGTCTTCCGCGCGGGCGGTGGTGGAGAAGGCCAGCTCGCCCTCGCCGAAGAGCATGAGCCAGTTGAACAGCTCGTAGCCGAGCATGATGCGGAAGTGAGGCGCCGGGGTGGCGACCTTTCCCATCTGGCCCAGGAAGAACAGCGCCCCGGCGTTGGCGTCGAGGACCACGCCCTTGTGGCGCGGCGCAATGGGGGGCGCTTCCGGAGGCGGGGTGGGCAGCGTCTCTTCGATGACCGCCTTGTCGCTCTCGAAGTTCACGTCGGCCGCGGTGAGGTCCTTCGCGGGGGCGCCTTCGGGCTTCGGATCCTCCGCCCGCGCGATACCCGGGGCCATCGCCGCCCAGAGCGCGAGCGCCGCGAAGGCTCCACGCTGGCTGGTCAAGGCTCGGGACGAGACGCGCACCGCACCACGATACACGACCCGCGCTCGGAAAGAACAGAGGCTCGTCGCCCCCTAACGCGTGGTGTAGGCCATCCACTCCACCAGCGGGGCTGCCGCCTTGGCCTGCTTCACCAGCCAGCCCAGCAGCTTGCGATCGTACAGGAGGTCCCCGGGAATCGGGGGAAACGAGACGCCCAGCCCCTTGAGCCGCAGGAGGTCGGCCCGCGGATGGTCGGGATCCACGCCCCGCGGCGTCTTCTTCAGGCTGCTCATGGCGATCGGACGAAACCCGGCCTTCTCCAGCCGCTTCACCAGGCCGGCAATCTCCTTGCCGGTGGGCTCTGCGAGCACCGCAGCCCGGTAGCGCGCGAGCCCCTCGGTGGAGAGGTTGAACTGCCCGGCGGCTCCCAGGTTCTCCAGGCCGAAGTGGGCGTAGATGGCCGCCGCGCCTTCGGTGACGGCGCCGGGACCGCTGCCGCCCCCGGCCACGCTGAGAATGCCCGCGATGTTGGTCTTGTACGGGCTCTTGTCGGCGGAGAAGCGCACGTCCCGATGAATCCGGAACACCTTGGGCGGCGCCAGATCGAGGGTGGGGTACACCGGGTCGAGCGCGCGGGCGAGCTCGTCCATGAGCGCCTCCATCGGCCCCTTCCACAGCGCTTCGAAGTCGGCCTGATGGGCCTTGAACCAGGCGCGGTCTTGCTTCTTGGCGAGGGTCCGAAAAAAGCGAGCCCCCTCGGCGGAGAAGCCCGGAAAGCGCTGTTCGCTCATGTTCTATCCCTACCCCTACCACTTCTCGAAGCCGATGCGGCCTGATAGGGAGAGGGACGAGATGAAGCGAACCCACTCACGTCGCTCCGGAGGCGCGAGCCTCCGCATCACCCTGGGCCTGGTATTACTTGTATCCTGCAAGGACTACGAGTACCGCCACGAGGTGGACGGCAAGGTGCTCGGCGCCGACGACAAGCCGGTGAAGGGCGCCATCGTCCGCCGCGTCACCGACAAGGGCGACCAGTACGGCATCGACGAGCTCTACTCGCGCACCACGCCGGCCACCGGCGAGTTCTCCTTCGTGAACGTCGGTCGCGGACCCCAGCACATGTCTTCGGCGCCGTGGAAGATCCAGGTGGAGTACCCGGCGGGCGTCAAGCACACCTACGACGTGGCCGCCAACTGGTCCGACGATCGCAGCGGCTGCTTCGGCTACTGCGCCAAGGGCGTCATCGTCATCCTGAAGTGAGCGCTTCGCTCGCGGGGGCCGGCTCCGCGCTTCGAGAGGGCTGCTCGGTGCGGGCGGTGGTCGGCGCGAACGCCAGGCGCCGCGCGAGGGCGCCCACCGCCACCGAGGCGCACGCATAGAGCGGTGGAATCCACGCGGCCACGGTGCCGAGCTGCTGGTCACGATGACCGAAGAGGCCGTTGCGCGTGAGGTTCCACTCCACGAACCATCCGCCCAGGGCCGCACCGAGGGCGCCCGGGAGCGCGCGCGGCAGCGAGTCGAAGGCCACCGCGCTCACCAGGAACGCCACGGTGATCAACACCGTCAGCGTCGCCCAGTGCACCGGGAGCCAGCCGCTCGCCAGGTAGGCCGCCGTGAAGATGCCGAACGCACCGGCCAGGGCGCGGTTGCCGGGCGGACGCGGATCCCGATAGATGCGTGTATCTTGCAGGAGCCGCGGCATGCCGATGGCGACCGCCGCCGCCGCGAACAAAGGCGGGCACCACCAGACGTTGCGCAGGAGCTGGGGCGCCGGGTACCAGGTCGCGCCGCTATAGGTGTGGATGCTGTCGTAGACCGGCCCGAGCGTGAAGCCGACGAGCGCCAGGAGAGCAGCAGCGCGCCCGAAGCGCGGCGGGCGGTTCATGATTCGAAGGTAGCATCGTCCGGGCGCCCGTTCACGGAGCGCGGGGCCTCCTGACGGAGCCGTGACAGCGCGGGCTCAGCCGGGGAAATCCAGGCCCGCGGCCTTGAGGCGGGCGCGCAGCTCCGGGGGCCATTTGGCCACCTCGGTGAAGAGTCGACCTCGCGCCTCGATGTCCCGGCGCTCCTCCAGGCTCTTGCGAAGCAGCGTGAGAGTCCGCGCGATGTCGTCCTCGGTGCCCTGTCCGTCGCCGTAGGCCGCGCGATAGAGCCCGAGCGCCCGCTGCACGTTGGCCTCGAAGGCCGCGCTCTCCAGCGAAGGCCCCCGCTCGATCCACCAGGGCTCGCCGCCGAGCGACTCCCACAATGCGGCGCGCTCTCGCCGCGTGTCCTCGGGCTGCGCCTCCAGCACCTTCAAGAGCGCGCGGGTGAGCGTGTCGGACAGTGCGGCGCGGCTGGCAACGCCACGCAGCGTCTCGATGCGCGCTCGCAGCGTGGTGCGCAGGAGCGCCGGGTCGTTCAGCTCCTCGGCCATGCCGTGGGCCCGGGTCGCTCGCTTCTGTGCATGCTCCAGCTGGCCGTCGGCGAGGAGCGCCGTCGCGTGCTCGGCGAGCATCGTGGTGAGCGCCCGTGCGTCCGTCACGACGCGCTCCTTGGCGGTCAGCGCCGCGGGCCGCAACGTGAACGCCTTGGCGGGCTTCGGTTTCTTCACGGCGACGGGGCGGGCCACGAGAGCACCCTACGCCATCCCGCGTGTTTTCGCGCGGGGCACGCAAGGACCCCGAAGAAACAAAGGGGTACCGGCAAGAGAATGCTTCGGGCTCGGGCTCGGAGGAGCTTCCCGCGCGGTTCGCGCCAGTATCTCGAAGAAGCGGAGC
>JABFRG010001262.1 GCA_013141295.1 Polyangiaceae bacterium | reverse complement strand
AGCTCGCGACGCCCGGCCCCCTGGCGCTGCCCTGCACCGCCGACTCGGCGTGCGGTCTCGCCCACTGCAACACGCAGTACAGCAAGTGTGCCTTCCCCTGCGTCGCCAACACCGACTGCATCCAGGGCAACAGCTGCAACGCACAGACCGGCTTCTGCCTCCCCGGCGGCGGCTGATCGCAGCCCCACGAGACCCCGAGGTCGAGAACGGCGAGAGGGCGCTTCGGCGCTCTCTCGTTCTTCTTTGTGCCGCTTACTTTTGCTTTTCCGCCCGAAGCTCGGCGGCACGGAGGCGCGCGTCGAAGTCGTCGAGGTCGCTCTGGAAGAGCGCTCGTTCGTCGAGCTCTGGCTCTTCGACCTCCGGGGCAGTCGCGACGCGCACGTGCGGGGCTTCTTCCTCCGCCTCTTCCTTGGCGCTCTGACCGCTCACCAGGCGCGCCGCCTCGAGGTGCGGCTTGGCCCGTGCAGCCTGCCGCGCATAGCGACCACGGATGAGGAAGAAGACGTTGGCCCACGACATGATGGTGATGAGCCCGCCCAGTAGCGTGGGGCGCGCCCCCTGGAGAATCGCGGCCATGAGCAGCAGGTTGGAGGCCACCACCGCCACCAGCGCCACCCGCGCCGCCCACGAAGGGCGCTCCGCTGCCGTCTTGGCCAGCACCAGGTTGCGATCGGCTGCCGCCCGAACCTGTGTATCTTGCACGTGATGCTCGAGACGCGGCCCCCCGCATGCCGTGCACGCGAACGCGAAGACCGGATCCGGCCGAACCGCGGTCTCTGCGCCGCAGTGGGGGCACCGGGAGGTGGGCTCGAGGGTCATGACGGGAGCGTACCACCGGCTTCGTCCCACCCGCGGAACGTTCAGTCGTCGAGGTCGGCGAGCTCCTGGTCGAGGCGCGCTTCGTACGGGTCGACGGCGCCGCTCGCCGGGGCCGTGACGACCGGCGCGCGCGGTGGCGTCCGCCATCTCCGCAGGAGGAAGAAGAGCAGGAGCGCGCCCAGTGTGAGCACGACGCCGAAGACCACGACCACGTAGTGACGCCGATCGTGATCGCGCGGCACCGCGCGCACGCGATCGCCGTAGCGCGCCGCGAAGTCATCCTCGATGTGCGTGGGGGTCTCGCCCGCAGCGATGCGGCTGCGCACCTCGGCGCGCAGCGTGTCGGCCAGCTCCGACTGATGCACGTCGAGCGTCTGCAGGTAGCAACAGGGCGCGAGCAGGTGGCCTTCGACCACGCCGGCCTGCGCTGCGTCTTCGGCGAGCGCGAGCCGGGGAGCCAGCACGAGGGCCGAGGCGAGGGCCCAGGGGGCGACGAAACGAGCAGCGAACATCCCCAGGAGCGTAGGGACGCCGGCGGACCGTGCGTGCGGTGATTCGTCGCACCACCCACGCACCGCGTTTTTCCCACCCGACTCGAAGATCATAGCACACCGAGGATCGACCCTGGTGCAATCGTCGACACGCAGCGCGCTCTCGGCCGTGCGCGCTTGACGGTGCTTTGCCCACGACGCATGGAAGACCCCGCCGCGCATCCGCGCGACAGGCCGACGATGGGAAGGGAAGGGAGGCACCACATGGCCAGAGGAACGTCCGGCATCACGAAGGCATCGGGGGCACGGAGCGCGCGCGATCTGCTCGCGCGCATTCTCGAAGAGCGCGAGCTCGCGGCGGCGGTGCGCGCCCTCGAGCCTTCGGCGCTCTTGCGCGTGGTGGAGAAGGTGGGCCTGGAGGATGCCGGCGAGATCGTCGCGCTGGCAACACCGGAGCAACTCACGCAGGTGTTCGACGAGGACCTGTGGAAGAGCGCCGTGGCCGGCGACGACGAGCGCTTCGAACCCCGGCGCTTTCTCCTGTGGCTCGAGGTTCTCCTGGAGGCCGGTGACGACTTTGCGGCGGACAAGGTCGCCGACCTGGCGGAGGACTTCCTCATCATGGCCTTCCATCGCCTGGTCCTGGTGGTGGACATGGACGCTCTGTTCGAAGAGATGGCGGAGCAAGGCGAGGACACGCGGCGCACCGAGCGGGCCCTGGAGAGCGCCCTCTCCGAGGAGCTCGATGCGTATCGCGTCATCGCGCGCCAGCCGGACGGCTGGGACGCCGTCGTGACCCTGCTCACCGCGCTGAATCAATCGCATCATTCGCTCCTCGTCCGCTTGCTCGAGCGATGCGCGGCCATGTCGTCGCAGCTCATCGAAGAGGGGGGCGGGCTCTACGACGTCCTGACCGACGAGGAGATGCTCGCCGGTGACGTGGCAGCTGAACGCGAGGACCGCCGGGCTGCGCAGGGGTTCGTCGCGCCATCGCTGGCCCGAAGCTTCTTGACGATGGCCGCCCGGGCGGGAGACGACGTGGCCACGCGCGATCCTTCCACCAAGGCCTACTTCCGGGAGCTGGATCGCAAGACCCACGGGCCGAAGGCCAGCGCGCGCATCGCCGCGGAGCCCCAGCGCACCAAGGTAGCGAGCCTGCTCGCCACGCTGGCCGAGGTCGAGCCTCCCGCGCTCCGCCTCGCAGCCGGGCCGGACGAACCGCTGAAGCTTCCGCTGGAGAGTGCGTTGGAGGAGCTCTTCGCCCGCGACCCTTCGCAGTTCACCGAACGCATGGAAGAGCTCGCGTATCTGGCCAACGTGCTCGTGGCCGGGAGCGTTACCCAGGGGCAGCGCTACCGCCCGACCTTCGCCATGCAGGGCGCACTCTGCACGGTGAACCTCGGGCTCGAGCTCGCGAACCCTCGTGGCGCGCCGGTGGAGACGCTCCGAACGCAGGGCGCCGACCAGCTCTTTCGACTGGCGTTCGCCACGCTCCGTCGGGACGTCGCGGTGCCCGCCGGGCGCGTGTCCGCGCACTTGCTCGCGACCCAGGCGAGAGCTGCAGGGGCGGAAGATGCCGTGCGCCGAGCGACCGACGCGGAGACGCCGTGGACCGCGCGCGCCGAAGTGGAGAGCCTGCTCACGGTGCGCGACGCGCCGGAGGTCCTTGCGCTTCAGGGCCTCCTCGACCCGTGCCCCGCGCTCTCGGGCCCGCTCGCGAGCGCCAGTGCCCAGCGGCGCGGCTTCGTGGCCACCCGCGTGGAGCTCGCGGCCGCGCGTGCGTTCCTGCATCGCCTCGCGCCGGCCCTGGTTCCCCGAGCTTGAGGTCGCTCGCGCTCAGGGGACGAGGATCAGCTTGCCCCGCACCTCGCGGCGCTCCATGCGTTCGAGCGCGGGCCCGGCCTCGGCGAAGGGCATGATCGCGTCCACGTGGGGCGTGAGCTTGCGCTCGGCGATCCACCCGAGCAGCTGTTCCCCATGGGCGCGATTCTTCTCGGGCGACCGCATGACGAACTGACCCCAGAAGACCCCCACGATCTGGCAACCTTTGAGCAGCGTCAGGTTCAGAGGGATCTTGGGGATATCGCCGGCCGCGAAACCCACCACCAGGTGCCGTCCTTCCCACGCGATGCACCGGAGCGCGGCCTCGGAGTAGGCGCCGCCCACCGGATCGTAGATCACGTCGACCCCGGCCGGTGCCAGCGCTTTGGCGCGCGCTTTGAGATCCTCGTGGCCGTAGGCGATGCCTTCGTCGGCGCCCTGCTCTTTGCAGAATGCAACCTTCTCGTCGGTGCTCGCGGCGGCGATGACCCGGGCGCCCAGGAGCTTGCCCAGCTGCACCGCGGCGACCCCCACTCCGCCGGATGCGCCCAGCACCAGGAGCGTCTCTCCCGCGGCGAGCGCCGCGCGGTCCACCAGCGCGTGCATGGTGGTGAGATACGTGAGGAGCGTGGCGGCGGCGGTCTCGAACGACACCGCATCGGGCAGGCGAAACGTCGCGACCTCGGGGGCGACGATGCGCTCGGCGAAGGCCCCGTGGAGCAACGTCGTCGCCACGCGATCGCCCACCGCGAGGCCTGTGACACCGGGCCCGATGGCGCTCACCACACCCGCCGCTTCGCCGCCGGGCACGAAGGGCGGCGTCGGTCGGAACTGGTACTTGCCGTAGCTCAGGAGCACGTCGGGGAAGTTCACGCCGGCGGCTCTCACGTCGATGAGCACCTCGCCCGCGGCGGGCGTCGGGTCCGGAAGATCGTCTACACGGAGCCCGGAGGGGCCCGAAAGCTCGTGGCATCGAACGGCGCGCATGCGGCTACCGTATCATCAAGCGCCCTCAGCGCGGGCGCTTGCGCGGCTTGGGTCGCGCGGCCCTGCGCTGCGCCTCCTCGTAGGCGCGCTTCAGACGGATGAAGTCGGTGTCGCTTCCGCCGTGGTCCGGGTGGACCTCCTTGGCGCGGGTGCGGAAGGCCTGCTTCAGCTCGTCCAACGATGCCTGGGGGGAGACGCGCAGGATCGCCCAGACGGAGAGCTGCGGAGCGCGCGGGGCGTCGGTATCCGCGTCGCTCTCGGCCCTGCTGCCGCCTCCCGGACGCGCGCCGGCCACCTCTCCCGTCGCCTCGTCGCCGCCGACCCGCCGCTTCGGCCAGGGCGCTTGCCCCACCATGATGCGTCCCCAGGCGCGCGCCCAGCGAGGCTCGATCTCGATCAAGGGTACGCCCGCTGCGCGCTCCGCCATCGCGTGCGCTTCTTCTCGGGTTCGCGCCCCGCCCTGGAAGGCATCGGGCTTGCGGAACGGATCCCGGTTCGGTGCGCCTGTCCACCAGGCCACCCACAGGAATCTGCGGCGGCGCGTCGGCGCGATGGACACCTGCGGCGCGAACAGCGTAGGCACGTCGCTCAGTCCTCGCGTTTGCGCGCGGCCGGCGGCGGTGCGCTCGACACGACGCCAGCGTAGGGAGGCAAGCTCTTGCCCTCGCCGATGGCTCCGAGGTTGGTGAATCCCTCGCACGGCGTTCGCAGGCCCAGGAAGTAGGGGAGGGAGCGCCAAGTCATGGCCACCCATCCCACCAGCTTTCGCCAGAACGATGGCGCGTACGGCGCATCGGCCGCTGGCGCCAGCGCCTCGAGGTCCACGTAGAACCCCGGCGTGGGGCCGAACCCTTCGAGATCGTGCTCGATGGGCGTGCACTTGTGGCGCACGGCTTCGCTGGCGCGGCTCGTCACCGGCTCGCTCATGAGCAAGTACTCCGGCAGCGGCACGTCGTTCTTGAGGAGCCGATGCACCAGGATGACGTCGACGCCGGCCAGCTCGCTGTGGCGCTTGATCTTCTGGAACGCGACCTCACCCTCGTGCGCGATGAACTTGATGCGCAGCTGCGAGGCCTGGACGCACCCATCGCAGTTGCAAAGGCGATCGATCTCCAGCTCCGTCTTCCGGCGCCGAAATGCGTCGGCGATGAGCCGCACGCGATCCAGGTGCGAGGCGAGGCTCTCGTCCGGCGGCACCTCGGCGAAGAAGAAGCCAGCGTCCCCTTCGAGCTTGGCGAGCCGGAGCTTGGGTGACGCGGCGTCGATGACGGCTTCCAGGAGCTGCGCCACGATGTACTGCGCGTGCGACAGGTTCACCCGGTGCACCTTCATGAAGCGCGTGTAACCTGCGATGTCGGCGATGAGCATGAAGGCGCGACGCGGCATCGTTCAGCGCCCCACGTTCGCTTCGCTCGCGGCATTCACGGTGCACACGCTACCGCGGCCCGGTCGCGTTCGGGAACCTCTGCCCGCGCGATTCGCTCGATTTGTGCGCCGCTGCCGACGAAAATCTTCAATCATTCCCTGCGCGTGTGTCGCCTTTCCCCGGTAGGCCGGCTTCTTGCCCACGCAGCCCCTGCGTTTGCTACGATTTCAGAGGCGCGATGCAGTCCCAAGCCCTTTCCCCCTCCACACAGCTGGGTCAGTACCAGCTCATGCGCCGCATCGGTGGGGGTGGCATGGGGGACGTCTACGAGGCGATGCACACGCGGCTCCAGAAGCGCGTTGCCATCAAGACCTTGCGGCAGCAGCTGACGGACGACCAGGTGGTGGTGGCGCGTTTCGTCCGCGAAGGGCAGCTGGCGTCACAGCTTCGTCACCCGCACATCGTCGACGTTACCGATGCCGGCATCATCGACGGTTTTCCCTGTCTGGTCATGGAGCTGCTGGAGGGCGAGCCGCTCTCGGCGCTGATGAAGCGCGAAGGTGCGCTCCCGGTAGCGCGGGCCGTCGACTTGCTCCTGCCCATCATCGCGGCGCTCGACTTCGCGCACAGCCGCGGCGTGCTCCATCGCGACCTCAAGCCCTCCAACGTCTTCGTGACGCACGGCTGGAATGGCGACGAAATCCCCAAGGTCCTCGACTTCGGCATCTCGAAGCTCATGGGCGAGGCGGACGCCCACCTCACGACCGACTCGATGTTCGTGGGAACGCCGCTCTACGCCTCGCCGGAGATGATGCGGTCCGAGCGCAACATCGATGCCCGTTCCGACCAGTACGCCCTCGGCGTCATCCTCTACCAGTGCGTCACCGGCACGCGCCCGTTCGGTGCCGACGGCGCCAACGCGCTTCAGTTGGCGATGCAGGTGTGCGAAGGGCGCTTCGTCCCGCCGCGCGCGCTGCGCCCCGACCTCCCGGAAGCCTTCGAAGCCACCATCCTGCACACGATGGCGCTCTCGCCGGACCATCGGTACCCGTCGATGCGAGCCCTCGGCGAGGCGCTCTTGCCGTTCGCGACCGAGCGCGCGCGCACCATCTGGACCCCCACCATGACCGGTACCACCGGCGGCCGCGTTCCGGCGCTGGTGAGTGGGCCGTACGAGCGCGTGCCCACCTCGCAACCGGGGAGCCGTCGGTCGGCGCCCCCCACGCCGGTGAGCTCCCACGGCTCCGCTGCTCCGTTCCGCATCACCGGAAGTGGCCCGCCGATGCACGTGTCGCAGATGGCGCCGCCGATGGTTGCTTCGACCGCGCCGGGCATGGCGCACACGCCGCCGGGCCGCAGTGGCAGCGCCACCATGTACGTGGTCCTCGCCCTGCTCCTGGTGGGTATCTCCGCCACCGGCGTCGGCGTCTACTACGTGCGTGCGAGCCACGATGTACCGACGACGACGACGCCCGCGCCCGCGCCCACCACCGCCGGCGCGCGGCTCGAGCTCACCACGCAGCCGCCTTCGGCCTCGGTGGAGCTCGATGGCGTGCCCATCGGCACCGGGCACGTCGATCGCACATTGGCCGACGACGTCGCCGAGCACCGGATTCGCATCTTCGCCGAAGGCTACGAGCCGTACCAGCTCACCTTCACCAGCAAGCTCCCGCCGGG
>JABFRG010000075.1 GCA_013141295.1 Polyangiaceae bacterium | reverse complement strand
GCCGGCGGGCTTTCTCGGTTGGTATCCGGAGAGCAACCGACACGGCAAGACCCCGCCGCCCGCGGCGCCCTACGCGAGCGCCAAGGCCCTCTCCGATTCCTCGGCAACGTCGTGCGGGGCGTGGGTGAGAACGGCTGTGGCCTCGAGGCCCAGCTGGAGAGCATGTACCACTTCCTGGTGCAGCCCGATCCCTACGCCAGCGTCGCCGTAACCGATGGCGTGGCGTCCTACGCTGGGCTCGACCAGCAGCTCATCACGCAGCGACACGACTTCCTCCGCCCCGATTCCCTGGTGGCCGTCATCATGCTCACCGACGAGGACGACTCCTCGGTGGATCCGCTGGCGGTGGCCGGCAACGGCTGGCGCTACATGTCGAGCTTCTTCAGCGTGCCGGGCGCGAGCGGGGAGGGGAGAACGCGCACCAGCGATCAGGGCGGCGGGACCACCGCGCCCCGGGGCACCTCCGCATGCACCGATCCCGCCAAGGGGCCGGGCTCGCCCGAATGCGACAGCTGTCTCTTCCAGTTCGTGAAGAACTGCGACGCGCGGTGTGAGCGCGCCAAAGCCGACCCCGCGTGCCGCGACAACAACGGCTTCCACAAACCGGAGGACGACCTCATCAACGTCCGGTTCCAGCACATGAAGGAGCGGTACGGCGTCGACCCGCAGTATCCTATCCAACGCTACGTGAGTGGTCTCACCAAGCGGTCGGTGCCCGATCGCACCACCGAGCACGACCCGAGCGGCGTCTACGCCGACGCGGCCACCTGCACCAATCCGCTGTTCGCCCGCACCTTGCCCCGGGGCACCCGCGAGGGCGTCGACCCCACGACCCGCAAGAACGTGTATTATGCAGTCGGCGCCGACGGTAAGGACATCCTCGACGCGCAGGGAAAGCCGGCCACGTTGTGCACGCTCCCCCGGGGCGATCGTGACGCGGGCCAGGTCTTCTTCGCGGTGGTCGGCGGCGTGCCCAACGATCTGTTGCACTTCGACCCGTCGGACCCGGACAAGAGCCGCCTCGGCGACGAGGACTGGGTGAAGATCCTCGGACGCGATCCCTCGCGCTACGATCTTTCGGGCATCGATCCCCGGATGGTCCAGTCCACGACGCCGCGCGCCGGCCGTCCGGGCGTGGACGCACCGGACTTCGCCGGGGCCGACCCGGGCAACGCCTCGCACCGCGACTGGGACACCGGCAAGGCCGACCTTCAGTACGCGTGCACGTTCGCCTTGCCGCCGGACTTCCAGAAGCCGAAGGATGACGAGGGCGACTGCAAGAACGCCTCCGACGCGCCGCTCTGCGATGCGAAGCGCGCGGCCTCCGGCGTGTGCGGCGCCAATCCCAGCGCTCCCGGCTGCGCCCGCAAGCAAGTGCGCGCCAAGGCGTTCCCCACGGTCCGCGAGCTGGCGGTGGTGCGCGCCCTGGGTGAGCAAGGCATCGCCGCGTCGCTCTGTCCCCAGGAGACGGCCAACACCGCTTCGCCCCTCTACGGATACAACCCTGGCGTGAAGGCCATCGTCGATCGGCTGGCCAACGTCATCTCCCGGCAGTGCCTGCCGCGCCCGCTTCATACCGACGAGAAGGGGCAGGTGTCATGCCTGATGCTCGCGGTACTACCCGACGCTGGCGACACCTGCGCCGCGCACAAGGGCTACGCGGACGTCGCGGGCGACGTGCTGAAGAACTTCCGCGACACGCAGCGCAGCACCGGCCACGGCGACCAGACCAGTCTCACGGTCTGTTCCATCGAGCCGCTCGTGGTGGGCAAAGGCGAGAGTTGCGACGGCACCTCGCCGGAGCGCAACAAGGGCACCGGGTGGTGCTACGTCACTGGCGGCACCACGCGGGGGGCGTGTCCCCAGGCCATCGAGTTCTCCCAGGACTCCATCGTGCCCGGCGCTACCGTGACCTTGCAGTGCATCGACCAGAGCGGATCCGGCGCCCAACCCTGACGCTCTATTCGCCAACCAAGGTGGCCTTGTGCCAACTTGGTTGGCAAGCCTGGCCTCGGCCTCGGCCCGTTTCATGGGCAATTTCGTGGTCCCCGGGATGGACCCGTTCATGCTAAGGTTCTCCGCGACGAAGACTCCATTGCAACGGTCTCGGCCGGTCCGATACTGTTCCGCCGTCTTCAAGTTTAAGGAGCCATGAGCATGCGAATTCGCCTCAAGCAGTTGGCGGTGGCCGGTGGCCTCGTCGGGGGCATTGTGGGTACGGGCTGTCTAACGCGTCCCGTTCAGCCCAATGCACCCACGACCAAGACCAACTTCACGGCCAACGTGAAGCAGTCCGCCATCGACAAGATCGACCTCCTGCTCGCGATCGACAACTCCGGATCCATGGGGGACAAGCAGAAGTTCCTCGCGGAAGCGGTGCCCAACCTGGTGAAGCGTCTCGTGACGCCGAACTGCGTGGACCCGAACACCGGTGCCGTGGCCAAGGCCAACGGAGCCACCGGCGTGAACGAGGACGCCACCGGCCAGTTCGGCTGCGCCGCCGGCTCCAAGCCCGAGTTCAAGCCCATCGTCGACATCCACATCGGCGTCGTGTCGTCCGACATGGGTAGCTTCGGCAGCGACAGCTGCGTCGACAAGAGCGACAAGGGCAACCTCGTCAAGCGCGCCAAGGACGGCACCGGCAAGGACGTCCAGGTCAACCCCATCGAGCCCTCTGGCTTCCTCGCGTGGTACCCCACCAGCGATCGCCACGGCAAGAACCCGGCACCCGCGGGCCCGTACTCCGATCCCGCGAAGATCTCCGAGTCCTTCGCGAGCCTGGTGCGCGGTGTGGGCGAGGACGGCTGCGGTCTCGAAGCCCAGCTCGAGAGCATGTATCACTTCCTCATCCAGCCGGAGCCCTACCAGGCCATCGCGGTAGAAGGTGGTCGTGCGGTCTACAAGGGCATCGACAACGACGTCCTCAAGCAGCGTCACGACTTCCTCCGCACCGACTCGCTCGTTGCGGTCATCATGCTCACCGACGAAGACGACTCGTCCGTCGACCCGCTCTCGGTCGGTGGTCAGGGCTACGCCTTCATGTCGTCGAACTTCCCGGCGCCCGCCAGCGTGGCCAGCGATCCCGGCCGTCGTCGTCCGGACGACGCCACCTTCGGCGGCGGCACCACCGCGCCGCGCGGCACCACCGCCTGCGCCACCGACCCGAACTCGGCGGACTGCACCTCGTGCGCCTTCCAGTTCAACTGCAACGCGGCCGACGCGTCCTGCCAGAAGATCAAGAACGATCCCAACTGCAAGGACAACAACGGCTACCACAAGCCCGAGGACGACATCCTCAACGTGCGCTTCCAGCACATGAAGCAGCGCTTCGGTATCGACCCGCAGTACCCGATCCGCCGCTACGTCAACGGCCTCCAGAGCAAGTCGGTTCCCGACCGCGTGGGCGAGCACGACGGCGCCGGTAATTACATCGGCCGGAACAACTGCACCAACCCGCTCTTCGCCAAGTCGCTCCCGGTCTCCGCGGAAGAGGGCGTGGACCCCAAGACCAAGACCGCCATCTTCAACGCGTCCGACGAGAACGGCGCCATGAAGGACGACAAGGGCGCGCAGCTCACCGTCTGCGGCATCCCGCGCGGTAACCGCGACGAGAGCCTCGTGTTCTTCGCGGTCGTCGGTGGCGTGCCCAACGATCTCCTCCACTTCGACCCGAACGATGCGGACAAGAGCCGCCTCGGCGACGAGGACTGGATCAAGATCCTCGGCAAGGACCCGCAGCGCTTCGACTACAGCGGCATCGATTCCCGCATGATCCAGTCGACGCAGCCCCGCAAGGATCGCCCCACCGGCGCAGGTGTTCCGGACTTCAACGGCGCCGACCCCGGCAACGCAACCCACCGCGATTGGGACACCAAGAACGCCGACCTCCAGTACGCCTGCACCTTCGCGCTCCCCTCGGCGCTGCAGAAGGCCTACACCAACAGCCCCACCTTCGACTGCGCCAACGGCTCCGACTCTCCGCTTTGCAGCGGCGACAAGACCAAGACCAGCCGCGCCCAGGTTCGCGCCAAGGCGTTCCCCACGGTGCGTGAGCTCCTGGTGGCTCGCTCCCTCGGCGACCAGGGCATCGCGTCCTCGCTCTGCCCGCAGGAAACGGCCGACGTGAACTCGGCGCTCTACGGTTACAACCCGGCCGTCAAAGCCATCGTCGACCGTCTCGCCAACGCCATCTCGCGCCAGTGCCTGCCGCGCCCGCTCACCCCGGACGCGACCGGTCAGGTGGCTTGCCTCATGCTCGCCGTCCTCCCGGACAAGGGCGACACCTGCGCCGCTCACGCGGGCTACAAGGACGTCACCGGCGACGTGCTCAAGAACTTCCGCGAGTCCCAGAAGGCCGCCGGAGACTCCGACAAGCTCACCCTCACGGTCTGCGAAATTCCGCAGGTCACCGTGGCCAAGGGCCAGAGCTGCGACGGCACCTCTCCGGACCGCAACAAGGGAACCGGCTGGTGCTACGTGACCAACGACCCGAGCTCCAAGCGTTGCCCGCAAGCCATCGAGTTCTCTCAGGACTCGATCGTCCCGGGCGCCACCGTGGCTCTCCAGTGCATCGACCAGAGCGGCGCCGGCGCCGGCGGCACGCCGACCCCCTGATCGCGTAGACAAGGCAACGGCGGCAACGTCGGAAGGGCTCGGGCAACCGGGCCCTTCGCCTTTTGTGCTATGCAACGTAAGCGTGGCGCCCCCGAAGAAGACCATTCTCATCGTCGAGGACGAGCCCCACATCATCTTGGGCCTGCAAGATGCGCTGGAGTTCGAAGGCTTTCGTGTCGTCTCCACGTCCAAGGGGAAAGAAGGCGTGGAGCTGGCCAACCGCGAGAGCGCGGACGCGGTCATCCTCGACCTCATGCTCCCGGACACCAACGGCTACGCGGTGTGCGAGGAGCTCCGGCGCTGGAACCCGGTGCTGCCCATCATCATGCTCACCGCGCGCTCCCAGGAGAGCGACAAGATCCGCGGTCTCGACGCCGGGGCCGACGACTACGTCACCAAGCCCTTCAGCGTGAACGAGCTCATCGCCCGCATGCGCGCCATCTTTCGTCGGGCGGCGGTGCGGCCGGCGGCGGAGGCGGTGGAGATCGGCGAGGCGCGCATCAACTTCGCCTCGCACATCCTCACCCGGCGCGGGGAGGAGCATCAGCTCTCGTTCTACGAGCTCGAGCTCCTGCGTCTTCTGGTGGAGCGAACCGGGCAGCCCGTGAGCCGCGACGAGATCCTCCAGAAGATCTGGGGCCTCGACGCCTCTCCCACGAACCGCACCGTCGACAACTTCATCGTGAAGCTACGGAAGAAGATCGAGCCCAGCCCCGACCGCCCGGTGCACATCCTCACGGTCTACGGCTTCGGCTACAAGCTGGTGGTGGAGCGCGGCTCCAGCGCCTGATTGCGGGGCTATTCGCGGGCGCCCACGAAGACCACGTCGACGCGGTTCTTGGCGGTTCCGCGCACCAGCGCGACCTTGGTGGCCCCGGCGGCGGATGCGAAAGCTGCCTTCGCGGCCTGCGCCCGCTTGTCGCTGGGATCGTGGACCACGATCTGCACCGCGAACGTGGGGTGCGCGGTGGCCACGCGACCCAGCTCGTGAAGGCGATCTTCGGCGGCCTTGACCATCCCCTCGCCGGCGAACGGGTCCTTCAGCGATACCAGGACGCCGCGTTCGTCGCGCGCCGGCGCGTAGGTGCCCGCCTCGGAGAGCTCGGCCAGGAGCAGATCCGGATGCTCGGCGCCGCTCTTGGCGCTGCGGCGCCCCTTGGTGAGCGCGAGCAAGCACGAGGCCCGCAGCTGCACCATCTCGTCGTAGGCCGCCGGGTCGAGCCCTTTGCCGCCGGCAATGCGCTTGTCGGCGTCGCCGAGCTTCTGCGTCAGGTCCGCCGGCACTTCGCCCAGGAGCTCCGCCGCGCCGCAAAGGAGCCGGGCTTCGCTCACGAACGTCTTGGCTGCCTCGAGGCGGGCTGCCGCGCGCTCCGGGCTGGTCCCCTCGGGGCCTTCCGGGCGCGCGCTCGCGGTGAGCACCGCAAGCTTCTTTTCCAGGTCGGCGTTCTCGTTCTGCACGCGATCGCGATCCGCCGAGAGGGCGGTCTTGGCGGCCTCCGCCTTCTCGAGATCGGTGGAGACTGCACCCAGATCGCGCACCGCCTGGTTTTGCCGGGCGAGGATGCGCGCACGGTTGTAGCGCGCCAGGGCTCGTTCGGCGTGAATCCCGGCGCCGGTGGTGTCGCCGGCGGCCAGCGCCGCCTTGCTCAGTCGGTCTTCCTCGTCGCCGGCCGCCACCGCCTGCGGCGCGAGGCGCTCGGCATCTTTCAACGCCGCGCTCTGGCGCATCGTCTGCACGCTCGCGGCGAGCTTCGGATCGAGGCCGGCGGCGGCGCCGCCACAGCCTACGACCCCGGAGGATAGAAGCGCCGCGAGGGCGGCGGTGCGAAGGGTGGGGAAGCTCATTTGCCGGCCTTGTCTTTCTTGGGAGCGGTCTTTCCGTCGCCCTTGGGCGCCGGCTTTCCGTCGCCCTTCGGGGCGGCCTTCTTGTCGCCCTTGCCGCTTTCGGCCTTGGGCAGCGGCGTCCCGAGCCGCTCCTTCTCCTTGGCTTCCACCTGCGCTTGCAGGCGACTCGCCTTCGCCACGCCTTCCTCGAGCTCCACTCGAGCCTTGGCCAGGTCTTGCTCCGTCTGCCGCGTCTTCGCCCGGGCCTCCGCCACGCGCTTCTCCGCGTCGAGGGTCTGCGCGAGATCGCGCCCGGCGTCGAGCCAGTCGCGGGCGAGGCCCAGCGCGAGCCGGGCATTGGCGTCGTCGCCCACGCTGCGGAAGCGGAGCGCGCGGTCGAGAGCTTCCTTGGCCTTGTCGGCGGGCTCCTTGGCGGCGGCGTTCTTGCCGAGCTCGCGGACCTCCCGCTCGATGACGATGGACTCGTCTTCGGCGCGGGCGGAGGGCGACACGGAAGCCGCGAGCGCGAAGGCGCCGGCGGCGACGAAAACGGCAAAAGGGGAGCGCATGGCCCCTCGTTCGTAAGGCCTGCGCTCGGGCCCCGTCAACACATCTAGTACGCCGACACAGGGAAAGTGATGGGTTGCGCGTCGGCGTACTAGGGAAATCGGCGGGAGCCGATTTCGGGGGCAAGGGGGCAGCGCCCCCGGGACTGTCTAGGACCTCGACGCG
>JABFRG010000697.1 GCA_013141295.1 Polyangiaceae bacterium | reverse complement strand
CCGAGCTGGCCGTAGCCGTTGTAGCCCCAGCACTTGAGGACGCCGCCGGTGAGAATCGCGCAGGTGTGGGCGCCGCCTGCGGCGAGGTGCACGTTGGCAGCCGCCGGAAGCGTCGCCGCATCTCCGGTAGTGGCGCCGTCTCGCGATGCGTCCGGACCCGCGTCGCGTCCGCTGTCGCTGGCCTGCGCGTCGACGATGGCCGCATCGGGCACGGTGGTTCCGCCGTCGGTGCTGGCGCCGGGCGAGGCCGCGTCGCTGCCGCAGTGCACCGCCGTGACGAAGCTGGGAAGAGACAGGAGCCAGGCCGCGCGGCGAAAGGTCGGAACGAGCATGCTGCGATGGACGACGCCTTGCCGGGGCCATTCACGAAACGTGGGGTTCGGGCGCGGCGCGCCGGAAGATGGCGCCTGCAGTGGCCTTCGAGGTGCGCCCTCGAAAGCGCACTCCCGTTCCCGCTTCGGGCCCGGAGGAGGCCTCGGCGCGGGTCGATAGGCACCGAACAGGGCCCGAAAACGTCCCCGACCAGCCTCTCAAGTGCTCGCGATCGTTGAAATATGGGCTGCGGGGGCGAAGTTGCTGGAAGCCCTGCC
The DNA here is from genome assembly GCA_013141295.1 of Polyangiaceae bacterium. Lineage (GTDB taxonomy): Bacteria > Myxococcota_A > Polyangia > Polyangiales > Polyangiaceae > JABFRG01. Next base: position 6,580 of record JABFRG010000697.1, on the reverse strand, counting down.
GGAAGTTCGGAAGTCCACCGCGCGTTGGTGTATTCACGGTACGCGCTATGGTCCGCGGGCTCCTCAAGACGATTCGGCCGCATCAGTGGGTGAAGAACCTGTTCGTGATGGCGCCCATGTTCTTTCACCGGGACGTGTTCACCAGCACCAAGGACGGCGTTCCGGCCCTGAATCTGGCGGTCACCGGCCGTGCGGCAGCGGCGACCCTCATCTTCTGCTTCCTCGCGGGCGCGGTGTACACCATCAACGACCTGGTAGACGTGGAGGCCGACCGGGTTCACCCGGTGAAGCGCCTGCGTCCCATCGCCAGCGGGCAGGTGCCGGTGCCCATGGCGCGGGTCCTGGCGGGGGTGCTGGTCGTCTTCAGCCTCGCGGCCGCGTACTACCTGAACCCGCTCTTCGCGGCGGTGGCGGCGGTCTACTTCGTCGAGAACATCGCCTACTCGTTCAAGCTCAAGAAGGTCGCGTTCCTCGACGTGGGCCTCATCGCCTTCGGCTTCGTGCTGCGCGTCGTGGCCGGCGGCATCGCCACCGGTACCCACGTGAGCGTGTACATGTACGCGTGCACGGCGCTCCTCGCGTTGTTCCTGGGTTTCGGCAAGCGACGCCACGAGCTGGCCGGCGAGAACGTCGAGAAGCAGCGCACCGCGCTCCGGGCCTACACGCCGCGATCGCTCACCATCGCCCTCGGCATCACCGGGTTTGCCACCATCGGCACCTACGTCGCGTACACCTTCGACGCAGCCACCCGCGAGTTCTTCCACTCCGACCTTTTGTGGCTCACGGCGCCCTTCACCGCCTTCGGCATCATCCGCTTCCTCTACCTGGTGTCGGGCCGCGCCGGTCGCGGGCTCAAGGCCGAGTCGCCGACCCAGGAGATGCTGCGCGACGTGCCCTTCGTGCTGAACCTGGTGCTGTGGATCGTGGTGGTGGTGGCCATCGTGTACCGGCTGCGCCCCGGCACCTGAGAACCTGATAGCCTGCTTGCATCATGCAAATGACGAGCGGCGGTGACTGGATCTGCATGGACTGCGCGGCGCGCAACGGCGCTGCGGGCAACTGCGGCAAATGTGGTGAGGGCCCGGTGCTGGCGCTCGCCGATCCGCAGGTCCGTTCGGCGTTGAAGCAGCAAGACGGTGAACGGGAGCGCAAGCGATCGCGCATGCTCCTGGGCGTGGCCTCGGGCATCGGCGCCATCGTGGGCTTCCCGCTGGTGTTCACCCTCGGGATGTTCATCGGCCTCGCCGCGGTGGTGGGCCTGGGCGGCGTGATCTTCCTCATCCTCCGCGCGGTCTTTCCTTATCGACCCCGCTTCGCCGACATCGCGGGTTGATGCGACCTACGGACTGAAGGACACCACCGTTTGGGGAGCCGTCAGCTCGACGATGCTCACGTAGGCGGTCCGGTCCTCCAGGAGGATTGCGTCGACGGCGATCCGCGCGCCGGGCCTGCGCGGCGCGTATCCGATGGCCGCCGGGTCCACGTCGTCGACGCGGACCTCCAGATACTTCACGCGGAGCGTCACGTCCTTGGTCAAGTACTCGGCGCTGAGTCGCGCTGTGCCCACCACTTCGCCGTGCAGCGCTCCGTCGGAGCTCTTCAGACCGATGCGAACCTCGGTGCGCAAGGCGGCCGCCGTGAAGTCGTTGTCGATGCCCGGGTAGGCGGGCTCGCATACGACGTTTCCGTTGCTGGCGTGGGCATCCACCCGCAACACCACCTGATCCGGCGCACTCCCGCGGCCGATGTAGGCCTTATCCAGCTCGTCCAGCAACGCCGTTCGCGTGAACCCCACGCTCTGCGGACACGAAGCATTTCCTTCGATGGTGTAGGGCGTCGGTTTGTGGGGCCCGGTGTCGTCGCAGGTTCCGCAACTGGCGGAGGTGGTGCAGCCGACGAGCAACGATGCGGCGAAGAGTGCGGTCAGCGCCGCGGCGGTGCGTAGCGAATTCATGGGTCCCCCGTTTCGGTTTCGGTCTTCAGCCCTTGGCAGCGAGGAGGCCGGCTTTGGCGGCGGCCTTCACGGTTTCCATGATGCCATCGCCGGTCTTGGCGTCGGCGGCCACGGTGGTGATGCGCTCGAAGTTCAGGTGCTCGAGGATCGGGCGATCGGGCAGCTCGGGATTGCCGTGCATCTGCACCACCACCGGCACCTCGATGCGCTGGGCGCGCAGGGCCTCGCAGAGGTCTTTCGCGTACGCGAGGCAGCCGGCGATCTCCGAAGGCGTCTTGTCGGCGATGAGCACCACCACGTCGACGCCGCTCAGGAGCGCCGCGCGGGCCGCGGGATCTTCCGGGGCCGGGTGCAGGATGAAGTCGGTCTTCATGCCGCGCACCTCGCCCAGCGAGAAGGTGAGGTCCTGGTGCGGGAGCCCCGCGGGGAACTCGGCGAACCCCTGCTCGGCCGCCACCTTCTTGAAGTTCGCCACCAGGAGCGCGGCTCTCGGAGAACAGAAGATGACCTTGAACGAGACGGTCTGGGTGTCCTGATCGATCCTCGGCATGGTCCGGTCCTCCCTCGTGCGCCGGCAGCGCAGCTGAAGCATACGCGCTGTCGCGCGAGCGCGCCCCGAAAAGCGTCGAGGACGTCCGCCTCGCGAGTCGCGCGGGCTCGCGTCGTTCGCGCGCTTGACCTAGCATGCTAGCATGCTAGGAATGAGCGGCGATGGCCGACGACGTGAAGCAGTTCAACGTGTATTTGCCGACCGCGCTCATTCGCGAGCTCAAACATCACGCCGTCGAAACCGAGCAGTCGCTCTCAGCCATCGTCGCAGTGGCGCTCCGCGCGCACCTGGACGAACAGCGTCGCAAAGGGAGGAAGCATGGCAACTAACGGCATCGAAGGGCTCCTCGTGGAGACCCACAACTGGGGCAAGACGGTGGCCTTCTGGAAGAGCCTCGGCTACCTGCTGGAGCTCGAGACCGATCACCACTCGGGCATCCTCAAGCACCCGAGCGGCGGCCCCTACCTGTTCGTGGCCGAGCGGCCGGCGAGCCAGGCCCTGCAAGTGGTGCCGGTGATCGCGGTGACCGACGCGGCGAAGTTCGAAGCGCCGGCATCGGGGACCGTGGTGCGCCCCTTCGAGCGGCAGCACTGGCCGGTGCTGGAGATGCTCCTCGCCGATCCCGATGGTCGCACCCTCAGCGTGCAGACGCCGGCGCCCGACAGTGAGGGGCACCACCATGGATGAACGCGTCGACAACACGGCAGTCCGCGTCGCGCTGTGGCGTGCGCTCCACGCGGAGATCGACGCGCCCCCGCACGTCCTCGACGACACGCTCGGGCTGCGGCTGGTGGACCCGCCGCAGGGCTGGCGCGATCGTCCGGACATGGGCGCCCGGGCCACGCAGCACTCCCGCGCGTCCATCGTGGGCCGCGCGCGCTTCGTCGAGGATCGCGTGGCAGAAGAGGCCGCCGCAGGCGTTCGCCAGTTCGTGATCCTGGGCGCGGGCCTCGATACCTTCGCCGAGCGCCGGCCGGAGCTCGCGGCGACGGTGCAAGTGTACGAGGTGGACCAACCCGGCACCCAGGCCTGGAAGCGAAAGCGCCTCGGAGAACTGGGCATCGACCTTCCCCCCGGCCTGCGCTTCGTACCGGTGGACTTCGAGGCCGGCGCCTCCTGGTGGACCGAGCTCGCGTCCGCCGGCTTCGACGCGACAGCACCGGCGGTGGTGGCCTCCACGGGCGTGTCGATGTATCTTACACGCGACGCCATCGACGCGACCTTGCGCCAGGTGGCGGCGCTGGCACCCGGCTCGACGCTGATCATGAGCTACATGGTGCCGCTGGAGCTGGTGGATCCTTCGGAGCGCCAGGGGCGAGAGTGGGCGGAGCGGGGCGCGGCGGCCGCGGGCACGCCGTTTCGCAGCTTCTTCTCCGGCGAGGCGATGCTCGAGGTGGCGCGCGCGGCGGGCTTTCGCCAGGTCGAGCGGGTGTCGCCGGGTGATCTCGCGGCGCGCTACTTCGCGGGTCGCGCCGACGGTCTGCACCCTTCGAGCTCGGAGGAGCTCCTGGTGGCGCGCACGTAGCCTAGCTATCCACGTACCCGAGCTACCAGGCGCTGGACGACTTCCTTCGCCTTGTCGACGTGGAGCCAGTGGCTCGCGCCTTCGATCTCCTCCACCGCCAGGCGCGGGCCCACCAGCGTGCGAGCGCGCGCGCGGTCCGCGTCCGAGTACACGTTGGAGGCGCCGGCGATGACCACGTCGAACTGCACGCGGCCCGGCGGGTGCTCGAGGACGCTCCACAGGTCCTTCTCGAAGTAGTCCTCCAGCAGCGCGCGAATCGCCGGTGTTTCCAGGCGTAGCCGGAAGCCACCGGCGGCCTCCGGGGCGAGATTCATGGCGAGCCAGGTGCCCAGCGATTCGGCGAGCCCATGCTCCACCACCCGGGCCACGAAGGCCTCGCGCGTGGGGTAGGTGGGGGCGCTCGACTCCAGGAGCTCCAGCACCCGCACGGTGCTCTCGGAGCCCCGATGGTCCGGCCGTGCGCCGGGCATCGAGTCGAGGATGAAGGCCCACGCGAGATCGCCGTCGACCGCGGCGACCACGTCGAGGGCGACCTTGCCGCCGAAGCTGTGGCCGACGATGCCGTCCATGACGATGCCTTCCGAGGCAATCAGCTGCACCACGTCATTGGATGCACTCTGCAACGTGTGGGGCGGCGGCAGATCTTGCGAGCGACCGTGCTTGCGCAAGTCGACCAGCAGCGCGCCCCAGGAAGGGTCGCCCACGCCGTCGAGAAAGCCCCGGGCGATGGATCGCAGGTTGCTGCCGCTCCCGAAGATGCCGTGGAGGAACAGCATCCAGCGGGTGGGGTTGGTGCCGGGCGTGGTGACCCGGGTGCTGAAGAGAGTGCTCAAGCTCGCAGGCCTTTCAGTGGGCGACGCAGAGGTGCGCCTTGGAGGGGCTCGGCGTGAGCGAGCACGCGTCCACGAAGCCGGCGGTGCACACCAAGGCGATCTCCAGCTCACAGGCCGGGCCGGCTGCCTGGTTCTTGGCGATGCACACGTGCACGGTGGTGCGCGGGCAACCGTCTTCTTGGCCTGCCGGGCACACCAGGCCCACTTCGTTCTCGCAGGCGACGCCGCGGCCAGGCTGCGCGGGCTTCTCGGTGGGCAGGGAAGGCGGCTGCGGCTCCGGGCAACCGGCGAGCAAGGAGAGAAGGGCAACCGCAGGAGCGACGAGGGCGAAGCGCATGGAGCGGGAACGCTACCACGGCGCCTGGCTTACGCTGGACCGCCTCTACCTCGGATCGCAGCCCGGCGTTCGACCGCGCTCTCCGGGATCGCACCCCGTTTTTGCGGCAAAAACCCGCTATTTCCCTCGAACGGCCCGATGTCGGATAGCGGCACACAGCTTGCTCAATCCCTTCCCATGAAGAATCTCAAGTGGCTGGGTTCGTGCGCTCTTCTCGTGATGGTGGGTTGCTCGGCGGCGCCGGCGGAAACGTCCGGCGAGTCCGACGACAACCTCTCCTCCGACTCCGACAGCCTCGGTCGCGACTACGCGGCCAAGTCCGCTGCCGACAAGCAGGCGCTGCTCTGGGGCAAGATCACCGCGACCGCCCAGGCGACGCCGAAAGCCTGGCCCGACCGCTCGGCCGTCGCGCTCCTCGGCAAGCTCTCGGAGCAAGACATGCTCGTCACCGCCCAGCGGGTCTCCGACGAGATGCCCAAGGGTCGCGAGAAGCTCCTCCACGCGCGCGGTGCGGTGGCGAAGATCGAGATCGTCCCGGCGCCCGGCTCCCCTTACACCGGCTTGTTCCAGGGCGGCATCGGCCTCGCGCGCTTCTCGCTCGCCTCGAACCCCAGCGGTGGCTCGTTCACGCCGGGCCTGGCAGTGAAGATGTTCGTGGACGGCAAGCCCTCGAGCAACGTGATGGTGATGTACACCATCGACGGTCAGGACGACGACTACGACTTCTTCGCCCACACCTTCACCAACAACATCCCCGCGCCGCGCGGCTTCGGCACCGGGCTCGTCGCCGGCATTCTCCAGCGCGCCAGCAGCACCCCAGGTCGTCTCGACGTGGCCCAGCTCGCCAAGCAGGATCGCTCCGGCAAGGCCGTCGCCGCCCCCAAGTCGCCGCGCGATCTCGACTTCGAGCCCACGCCCGGGATGAAGGCCTTTCACAAGGCCGGCACCCAGGGCGAGTTCCGCGACGATCTGGCGAAGATTCCCGAAGGAACGGTGGTGTACAAGATCACCGCCACCGAGAATGGCCACCGCGTGGTGCTCGGCGATCTGGTCACGCGCTCCAAGATCGTGAGCTCCACCTACGGCGACGAGAAGCTCTTCTTCAAGCACTCGGTGACCAACCCCACCCACGTCGACCCCCACGACAAGTGAGCCTTCTAGCAGGTCGCTAGGCCTTGTCTCTGAGCTCTACGCTTAGGGGAGACGAGATCGGGCACGGGCACGGACGGGCACGGGCACGGGCACGTGGAGACGAGAATCCTTCGGCTGCCGGTTCGTCGCTCCGACGCGAGCACCCCATTGATCCTCGCCCACTGCCGCTCATCGAGTTGACGTCGAACCATCGTGAATACCGATGGAGCTCAGATTCAAGACCGTGGGC
>JABFRG010001233.1 GCA_013141295.1 Polyangiaceae bacterium | reverse complement strand
GAGCTGGTACCCGCGGCCGGGCTCGCCCGCTGGAACGACGTCCTCCCGCGGCTCGAGCGTCACGCGCGAAACCTCGCCGACCTCGAGAGCCTCTCGCTCATCGGCACCCTGGCGCTCGAGCGCACGCGCCCGCTCCGGGTGGCCATCGTGGGCGAGTTCAACGCTGGCAAGAGCACGTTCATCAACGCCCTCCTCGGCGCCGACGTGGCGCCCACCGGCATCCTCCCCACCACCGGCACGCTGCATCACCTCCGCTACGCGCCGAGCCCCATCGCGAAGATCTACTTCTTCCCGGGGCCCACCGGCGCCGTGCCGGAGGAGCGGATCATCCCCGTGGGTGAGCTCCGCGCCACCTTGAAGTCCCTCGACACGAGCCTGGTCCGCCGGGTGGAGATCCTCGAGCCCCTGCCCTCGCTGACGCGGGTGGAGATCCTCGACACCCCGGGCTTCAACGCCCCGGACCCGCGGCACGCGGAGGCCGCCCGTGAATCCTTCGAGGAGGCCGACGCGGTCATCTGGCTCCTCGACGCGGCGCAGGCGCTGAAGAACACCGAGCGCGAGGTGCTCGACGAGGTGAAGCGCGCGCGGCTCCCCATCCAGATCCTGGTGAACAAGGCCGATCGCCTGGCGGAGGCCGATCTCGCGCGGGTGATGGCGCTCGTGGAGTCCGCCCTGGTGGAGATCGGCATCGAGTCGCACGCCCCGCCGCTCACCCTCTCCGCCAAGTTGGCCCTCGAGGGCAAGCTCGGCAACGCCGAGGCTGCGGCGCGCTCCGGCTGGGCCGCGGTGCAAGAGCTGCTGGATCAGAAGTTCGAAGGCAAGAGCGACGAGCTCAAGGAACGCGCGCTTCGACGCAGGGCCGCGCGCATCGTGGGCCGCCTCGGTGGTCGCGCCGCCGAGCGCGCCGACGAGGAACGGCGTCGCGACACCAAGACCGACGAACGCTCGCAGAACGAGCGCAAGGCCCTGGCCCGTCTCGAGGCCAAGGTCTCGGACATCGCCGTGGAGGTGGCCGCTGGGCTCGCCGAGCCTGCCGCGCGCTGGCAACGCGATCTCTCGATGGTCGCCGTGGGCCGCGATACCGACGCCGTGGCAAAAGACAGCGCGCTCCTCGACTACTCGGTGGAGCGTGCGCTGGAGCACCTCGCCTTGCCGCTGGCCCAGGGCCTCTCCCGGGCCGCGGAGCCCTCCCAGCTCACGCCCGGCGATCTCCTGCCCATGGCCCGGGCCATGGTGCGCACGCTGGCCTCGACCACCGGTCCCCTCTCGCAGGACGCGGTTCCCCTGGAGCCCTTGGCGCGGGCCGCGGTGCACGCGGTGGCGGAGCGCCTCGTCACCGGTTCGCTCCGGGAGCGCAAGGAGCGCGACGCGGAAGCCCGGCTCCTGGAGCTCCAGGCCTTCGCCGACGCCCTTGCCTGAACGGCAATACCCCCGTACAAACCATAGGATGCGCCTCGCCTCTGCGTTCACGCCTCGGGCGATGGTCGTCGCCACCTCGATTCTCCTGGTGGCGCCCGCGACCGCCGCGGACCCGCTTTCGGCGGTGGGTGGCGACAAGATGGCGGTGCAGGCCGAGAAGCTCGAGGTCGACGTGAGCGGCGGCTCGGCGGTGCTCACCGGCAACGTGTCGCTCTCCAAGGGCGACCTCAAGGTGCTCTGCCCACGCATCGATCTGCGCTTCGACACCTCGCCGCACATCACGTGGATCAAGGGCTCCGGCGGCGTCTCCGCCGACGTCCGCGGGGTCCACGGCGAAGCGCCGGAGGTGGAAGCCGATCTCTCGCGGCAGACGCTCGAGCTCCGGGGCGGCGTACGTCTTGCCCGTGGCAACGGCTGGCTCCAGGCCGAGAAGGCCACCATCGACATGGCCACCGCCAAGGTGACGCTCACCCAGGTGAAGGGTTCGGTCCCGGTTCCCAAGTGAGCGACGTCGAGGCAAAGGAGACGGAGATCGCCGCCGAGGCGCTCTTCGTCGAGCGCGGCGCACGCACGGTGCTGCGAGGCGTCGACATCGCGGTGGTGCGCGGTGAAGTGCTCGGTGTCCTCGGTCCCTCGGGCTCCGGCAAATCCACCCTCTTTCAAGCGCTCGCGGGCGAAACCGACGTGGTCTCGGGCCGCGTCACCTTCCGCGGCGCGGATGTCACGGCGCAAACGTTGTGGCAGCGGGCCGGCCTCGGGCTCGGCTACATGCCCCAGGAACCCAGCGTGTTCTGGGATCTCACCGTGCGGCAGAACCTCGCGCTCTTCGCCCAGGTGCGGCGCACGCCGGCGCGGCCCACGCTGGCCGAAGAAGTGGGGCTCGACGAACGTCTCGACGTGCCTGCGCGCTCGCTCTCCGCGGGCGAGAGGCGGCGGCTGGAGTTCGCTCGAGCGGTCACCGGCTCACCGACGGTGCTCATCTGCGACGAGCCCTTCGCGGGCGTGGACCCCATCGGCGCCGAGCGGCTGGGGCAGATGCTGGCGAAGCTCGCGGCCACCGGTGTGGCGGTGCTCCTGGCCGACCATCACGTGGAAGAAGCGCTCTCGGTGTGCACCCGGGCGCTTCTGCTCCTCGACGGCGAGGTGGCCGCTGCCGGCACGCCGGAGGAGTTCCGCAACCACCCGACGGTGCAGGGGCGCTACCTCGGGACCTGGCGCCGCTCGCTCCCGCCGCCCCGGCCGACCGCCTGAAGGCTCCGTGTCGGGTGCTGGCACACTTATCGCTAACGCGCGCCGGCTTGCTGCTAGTGGAACCACGCGGGCGGTGGTACACTCTTTGATGGAGCCTCGGGGCACTCGCCGCGAGACGCTTCGCTTCCCTGCCCAGCTTTTCCTTGCTCGGCGCGGAAGGCGTGAGATCCTCTCGAGAATTCGGCCAGCCATCGGCAACGACGATGGCGCGCCCGTCCGGAGAACGACCCGATGGAGATCAAGCAGCAGCTCAAACTCAGCCAACAGCTGGTGATGACGCCCCAGCTGCAGCAGGCCATCAAACTCCTGCAGCTGTCGCGCCTCGAGCTCATCGACGAGATCCGCAAGGAGCTCGACGCCAATCCCGTCCTCGCCGACGACGACATCGATCCCCGGGCGCGCAGCCGCGGCGACAACGCCGACATCGGCGCGCTCGGCACCAGCAGCGAGCAGGGCGAAGCCCGCATCGACCGCCTCGAAGACCGCATGCGCGGCGACAATGCGGCGAGCTCCGGCGAGGCCAAGGCCGTCAAGGAGATCGACTGGGAGCAGTTCCTCGAGAACCGCACGCTCCAGCAGCCGCTCCAGGCCTCTCGCGGCGGCTTCGACGAGCTCCCGCCGATCGAGCAGAACCTCACCAAGATCACCAGCCTCGTGGACCACCTGCGGTGGCAGCTGCAGCTCTCCGACTTCAACGAGAGCGAGCGCAAGTTCGCCGAGCTCATTCTCGGCAACCTCGACGAGAACGGCTTCCTCGACCTCAAGGGCACCGAGCGCGAAGACGGCACCCGCACCCCCGACATCAGCATCGACCTCATCGCCGACGAAGCCGGCCTCGATCACGAGGACGCCGTCGAGGTCCTGCGCATGATGCAGGAGTGGGATCCGGTGGGCGTCTGCTCCCGCGACATCCGCGAGTGCTTGCTGGTGCAGGCCGAGGTCTTCGGTCACGACGACCTCGAAGTCACCATCATCGACAAGCACCTCCACAACCTGGAGAAGCACAACTACCAGGCCATCGCGCGCGATCTGAAGATCACCGTCGAAGAGGTCTACGAAGCGGTCAAGGAGATCCAGAAGCTCGAGAGCCGCCCGGCCCGGAACTTCGCCGAGACCGACGACAAGACCATCGCCATCACCCCCGACGTGTACGTGGTGAAGGACGACGACAAGTGGGTCGTCTCCGACAACGATCGCGGCGTGCAGCGGCTCTACATCAACGAGTCGCTCACCAAGGCGCTCTTGAAGGATCCCAACGCCAAGGACTTCATCGGCGAAAAGCTCCGCAACGCCCAGTGGCTCATTCGCGCCATCGAGCAGCGCCGGAAGACCATCATCCGCGTGACCGAGTGCATCGTGGAGAAGCAGCGCGAGTTCTTCGAGCGCGGCGTGGCCTTCCTGCGCCCGATGATCCTCCGCGACGTGGCCGAAGCGGTGGGCATGCACGAGTCCACCATCAGCCGCGTCACCACCAACAAGTACGTGCACACGCCGCAAGGTCTCTTCGAGCTGAAGTACTTCTTCAACTCGTCGATCCGCCGGGTATCCGAGGAAGACATCGCCTCCGAGAGCGTGAAGCAGGCGATCAAGAAGATCATCGACGGCGAGGACAAGCAGAACCCGCTCTCCGATCAGGCCATCGTCGAGATCCTCTCCAAGGACGACGGCATCCAGATCGCCCGCCGCACCGTGGCCAAGTACCGCGAGATGATGGGCATCCTCGCCTCGAGCCGACGCAAGAAGCTGTTCTGAGCTTCCCGCACGCGGGGGCGTGATGGTTTGTGCTCAAAGGACCCAAAGTGGGCGCGGCGCTGAACGGCCCGCGCCCGCGGCGTTCGAGCAGATTTTGCATTCTGGTGGGAGATGCCCCTACCCGCTTGGCCCGAGGATCGGACGGGCCTGGGGAAAAAGTGAAGGCAACGGCGAGGTGGCCGCACTTTGTCGTTTGTGCGACGCGCCGGGGGGCTACACTTTGTTCATGTCCTGGGGAAAGCGCATCACGCGGGTTCCCCACGTCCCCCCCCGATGTGTCGCTGCTGCGTGGCGCCACACCGCACGGGAGGACGATCTCGAAGGAGGCACGGCACCATGAACATCGCGATCACGTTTCGTCAGATGGATGCGACCGAGGCGGTGAAGGGCTACGCGACCGATAAAATCACGAAGCTACAGAAGTTTCTCAGGCAACCCATGCAAACGCAGGTCACCGTCAGCTGTCAGAATCGGGAGCATACGGTGGAAGTGGATCTCCACTCGGGTACGCAGCGCTTCCACGCGCACGAAGCGTCCGACGACATGTACGCGTCCATCGACAAAGTGGTCGACAAGCTGGAGCGCCAGATCCGCGCTCACAAGGACAACAAGAAGGGCGCCGAGCGGGCGTCGGAAAGACTCCTCACCCCCACCGAGGACGATTGACCATCGGTACCCGCGAGGGCTAACGCTACGAACTTAGGAAGCCCGCCAAGCCGCGCGCTGCTCGAAAATGCGGGTAGCCCGCGGCTTCATCGTGCCAACACCCCAATGTTTCTGTCCGAACTTCTTTCCCCGGAACGGGTCCTTCTCCAGCGCGGCGATTCCTTCGACAAGAAGAAGGCGCTGACGCTCCTCGCTTCGCTCCTCTCGAAGGGAGGCGGAGCTCCGGAAACCGAGCTCGTTCGCGTCCTCGAGGAACGCGAAGCGCTGCAGTCCACCGGCGTCGGCGAAGGGGTTGCCATTCCCCACGGCGCGCTCGCCAACCTCGAGCAACAGTGCGCGGCGCTCCTCATCGTGCCCGACGGCGTCGAGTTCGAGGCCATCGACGACGCCAAGGTGACCATTCTCTTCGCCGTGGTCGGCCCCAAGCGAGCCTCCGGCGAGCACCTCAAGACCCTCGCTCGGGTCTCTCGTCTCCTCCGCAACGGAAACTTCCGGGCGCGGCTCCTCTCTGCCAAGGACAGCGCCAGCGCCTTCAAGCTCATCGCCGACGAAGAGGCGCGATGACCGCCGACTCGTCGCTGCGCGAAGTGTCGGTACGCACCTTCGCCGGCGACGGGCGCATCGGCTTCGAGCGGGTCGCGGGCGAAAGCGGGCTCGACCGCCCGATCCGCCACCCGCGCGTCCAGAAGAACGGCCTGGCGCTCACCGGACATTTCCACGGCGTCGTCCCCACCCGAGTGCAGCTCCTGGGCGAGACCGAGCTCTCGTACCTTGCGGCCCTGCCGGACGACGCACGCAGCCGCGCCAGCCGCGCGTACTTCTCGCTGGGGCTCTCGTGCGTGGTGCTCACCAAGGGGGCGACGCCGCCCATCTCGCTGCTCCGCGCCGCCGAAGCTACCGGGACGCCGCTCTACGTTTCGCCGGAGCGCACCTCGGTGACCATCAACGTCATCCACGCGGTCCTCGACGACCAGCTGGCCCCCACCACCACGCTGCACGGCGTTCTGGTGGACGTCTTCGGGGTCGGGCTGCTCCTCCTGGGCAAGAGCGGCATCGGCAAGAGCGAGTGCGCCCTCGAGCTGGTCCTGCGAGGCCATCGGCTCATCGCCGACGACATCGTCAACTGCGACTACCGGCCGCCGGGCATGGTCTTCGGAGAACCGGCGCCGATGCTCCGGCATCATATGGAGATTCGCGGCCTCGGGATCCTGAACATCAAGGACATGTTCGGCGTCACCAGCGTGCGCGAACGAAAGCGCATCGACGTGGTGGTGAAGCTCGTGGAATGGCGGGAAGACGAGGAGTACGACCGGCTCGGCGTGGAAGACGCCCACGACACCATCCTCGGCACCAGCATCCGCATGCTCAAGGTGCCGGTGCGACCCGGCCGCGACATGGGCTCCATCCTGGAGATCGCCGCGCGCAACGAGCTCTTGCGCCGGGCCGGCACCCACAGCGCCCGGAACTTCATGGACCGCCTGCATACCGAGCACGTGCCGGAGTCGATGATGCCCGCTCCGTCCGGGCGCCGCATTCCTCCGCCCGAGAGCAGCGTGGCCAGCGCACCCAACCACAACCCGCTGGAAGGCCAGCTGGCGGCGGCGCGCCGGGAAACGCTCTTGTCACGGGAGCTCAAGGAACAGAGCGAGTCGGCGGGAAGCACCGGCAGCGGTACCATGCGGCCGGCGCGCGACGTGGAGTACGAGCCGGAAGAGAGCTCCGCCTGGATCCCGCGCTCCGGAAAGCGAGACGAGCCATGAACACCGATCCTCCGCAGGCCGAAGCCGCGCGTGCGTCCATCATCGTCGTCACCGGCGTTTCCGGTGCCGGCAAGTCGACGGTGCTCCGCAGCCTGGAGGACCTCGGATACTTCTGCATCGACAACCTCCCCACGCTGCTGGCGCCGGACGCCGTTTCCCTATGCGCGCAGGGCGGCATCGAGCGGGTCGCGCTCGGCGTCGACGTCCGCCGCCTGCGCCAGATGGCAGACGGAGCCGTGCCTCCCGTCTGCATCCTCGAGTTCGACGGGGATCTCACGGACCACCTCGTTCGGCAAGGCCTAGCCCAGCCATTTCCGCAGTGG
>JABFRG010000154.1 GCA_013141295.1 Polyangiaceae bacterium | reverse complement strand
AGCGGAGCCCGCGCGTGCCGTCCCGGGCGACGCCGAGCGCCCGGCGGACCTCGTCGAGCTCCGCGCGGGTCTCGAGCTCGATGGCGTGGGGGATGCCGCCGCTGGCGGTCTCCACGCTCAGCAGGTATCCGCGCGTGCCGAGTCGCGCGGTGGACGCGCCCACGATGTCGGCGGCGCGGAGGCGAAAGCCGGGGCCCTCGACCATCCCCTTGTGACACGTGAGCTCCACGTCCCGGGCTTTGGGCGTGAACGCGAACATGTGCGCGATGCCCACCGCTGCATTGCCCAGGATGATGAACGCCACGGCGAGGAGCGCGCACACGACGAAGGCCGGCGTCGGCGCACCGGGCTGGGCAGCGATCGCCGTCGCGGCGACGGAGGCGATGGACAGCAGTGTCACGATGCCGGCAGCGCCGGCCGAGCGCGCACGGTATTGCGCGGGGGTCAGTGAGCCGGGCGTGACGCGCGCTCTCATCGACAGCCGATTACTGCGGCGGCAAGGTGCCGCGGAGCGGAACACCCAGATCGTCGAGGATGCGCAGGTCGACGCGGCCCACGCGGTAGCGCAACGCGTACTTGTAGACGATGCCGTTCATGAGGGCGTCGTCGTAGGGCGACTTCGTCTTGGTGTCGCCGTAATGGTAGACGTTCTGGGTGGTGTTGTTGCGGGTGAGGGGAATGGGGCCGAACTCGGCCTTGGTCTTCGGTCCCTCGAAGGTGAGGGCGTCGGCGGTGACCACCACCTGATCGTCGTAGAGGGAGAGGAACACCGGAGCCGCGCTGGGCGCGTACGTGTCGAGGGAGCGATAGCCCACGATGCCGAAGGCGTGCCCGAGCTCGTGGGTGAACACCGAGATGGCGTCGAGCTTGTCGGCCGGCACCGTGGCGGTCCGCGCCTTGGGATCGGGGTCGACCCAGATCAGCTTGTTCCAGTAGTCGGGCGACACGGTGACCGCGATGTCGGGCACGCCCGGCTGCGCCTTGTTGTCCTTGCCCGTCTGGAGCCGGTGAATCGCCTGGTCTTGCGCGAGCGTGCAGGGGGCCGGCGTGTTCTTGCACGTGCCGATGGAGATGCTCGACGTGCTGGCGCCCGACATGCGGTTGGTCGCGGTGGCGCCCACCCGGAGCTCGACGGTGAGGACCCCCTGGCCGGTGACGTACTGACCCCACTCGTCGAGCGCGGCTTCGAGGCACTTGACCATGTCGACGTGGGAGGCGGTGAGCAGATCTTGCGGATCGGTGACCGTCACCTTGTAGGCGAAAGCGCCGCCGGCAGCATCGGCGTCGTCCGGGATCGGCCCGGCGTCGGGGATCGCCGCGTCGCGTACGCCGGCGTCGGCGGGGCCCGCGGTGGAGACGGTGCAGGCGCCGGCGAAGGAGCCCAGCACCAGGACGAGCGAGAGGGGAAAGACAAGACGGCGAAGAACCACCGGCGGACCATAGCAGCAGCCGAGCGCGGCGCCCGCAGCTTCTGCGACGATTGTTGCTCCATGGAGAACAATGACTTGCCGGGAGGCCGACTTGTGAAGCGGGGCGCCGAAGCGCACGATGAGAGAGCCGTGAACGTATCGCGTCGTCATGCCTTGGGAGCTCCCGCTGCATTGCTTGCGGCGGCGTGCTCCCGCCGGGAGCCCGACGCGCAGAGAGGATCATCCGCCATGAGCCGTCGTATGCCCGTGTTCTTCGTGGGACACGGCTCCCCCATGAACGCCATCGAGACCAACGTGTGGAGCCGCGGCTTCCGCGCCCTGGGCGAGGCCGCGCCCACGCCCAAGGCCATCCTCGCCATCTCCGCCCACTGGTACGTGCGGGGCACGTTCCTCACCGACAACGCGCTGCCGGAGACCATCCACGACTTCGGCGGCTTCCCGAAGGCGCTCTTCGACATGCAGTATCCGGCTCGCGGGAGCCATGATCTGGCGGAGCGCGTGGTTCGGCTGGTGGGCGAGAAGAGCTCACTCTCCACCGAGTGGGGGCTCGATCACGGAACCTGGTCGGTGCTCCACCACATGCGCCCGGAGGCCGACGTGCCGGTGGTGCAGCTGAGCATCGACCGGCGGCTCACACCGGCGGAGCACCTGGCGCTGGGCAAGACGCTGGCGCCGCTCCGCGACGAGGGGATCTGGATCCTCGCCAGCGGCAACGTCACCCACAACTTGCGCGAGGCCATGACGTCTCGGGCCCGTGGTGAGACGGCGACGCCGGCATGGGCCGCGCGCTTCGATACCGCGGTGGAGAAGGCCACGTCGCAGCACGACGGCGACACCCTGGCGAAGATCATCGCCACCGACGACGGGCGCATGTCGCACCCGAGCCTGGATCACTACCTGCCGCTCCTCTATGCAGTGGGCGCCGCCGGCGGCGAGGGCGCGGTGAAGTATCCCATCGAGGGCTTCGACTACGGTTCGCTCTCGATGCGGTCGGTGGTGATCGGCGGCTAGCCTACCAGACCTTCCACCACGGCTTCGCTCCGGGGCTCGAGTGGGTCGATGCCCCGGCCGAGGGGGCGCCGGGTCGGGGCGCGGCGTCTTCGATCATGGACAGGACCATGGTGCCGCCGCACGGGCAGAAGGCGGTGAACGCGATGGGGAAGGAGCCTGCCGGTGCGTCGGGGAAGCGCGTGCGTGCCATGGTGGTCGGCGGATCGAGGCCCTGATCGGCGCCGCACTTGCTGCAGGGGACGAAGGTCCACTTCTCGCGCTCGGCGCGGTACTCGGGCGTGATCGCCAGCGGGTGCGGCATGCCGGCGCAGTGCACGAAGGTGACGATCTCCCCGGCCCGCACCGAGGTGAGGTTCTTGGGCTGATTGAGCAGCTTGCCGCCGTACACGGTGCGCTCCGACCATCGAATCGCGTTCGGCGGAATGGGTGGTTTGGCGTCGGGCGGGCCGCTCGGCACCTTCATGGTGCCCACCACGCGATCCACCTGCACCCAGCAGGCCTCCGGCGGCTTCTTGGTGCGGCGGGGCTCACCGTCGTGGACGATCACCTGCACGTCGTTGGGGTGGTCCGGGTGGAACTTGTCGCGGAGATCGGGATCGACGCGCCAGCTGGCTTCGCTCATGGGCCGAGAATACGGCAGCCGCCGGGCGGCTTCAAAGGGTAGGGCCTCTACGCGGCCTTCTTGGCGTCGAGGCTCTTCACCACGCGGGTCGCGTCGCGCAGGTTGAGGGCCGAGTAGCCGCCGAAGAAGCAGAGCCCGCTGATGACCGCGAGGACGTCGGAGCCCACCCCCACCGCGCCGCCAGCGGCTCGGTACACGAGGAGCGCCGCCAGGAGGCCGATGCTCAGCACCACGCCGCGCTCCAAGGGCGGCCTGCGCTTTTGCAGGCGGATGGCCAGGCTGCGTACGCCGAGGAACACGTAGCCGGCGACGCCGAGGATGGTGGCGGCCAAGGCCGAGAGGGCGCCGGTGGCCGCGCACAGGAACACCGCGATGCCGAAGCCCGCCAACGGAACGAACGCCGTGAGCTTGCCGCCCTTGCGCCACACCCGGTAGGGCCCCTGGAGGATGCTCACCAGCGCGTTGCCGCAGAGGAACACCATGAGGAGCTCGCGGATCGACACGGCGAAGCCAACGGGCCCGATGCGATGCGCGAAGATGTCGACGCCGAAGGTGCCGGAGAGGACGAGCAGCAGCGAGAGCGCGAACACCGACTCGATCTGGTTCAGCCAGCCGAGCTGGAACATGCCGCTCTCGGCCTGCTCCCAGTAGGTGGCCGCGGCGGCGCCCACCACCACCAGGATCATCACGAACGTCCAGACCGGCGGCGCGCCCACCGCCATGGCGCCCATGGCCGCGATGTAGGTCGCGTTGAAGAGATCGAGGCCGTGGTCGAGGAACTCGCCCATGGCCGACGTTTGCCCGGTGGCGCGCGCGTGGGCGCCGTCGGCGTTGTCGCACCAGTTGTAGAGCTGCACCATCGCCATGGCGAAGAAGAACGGCCAGCCGCCGCTCCGCTGCCCGAAGGCCACGAGCACCCCGAAGCCCAGCAGGTTGATGAGGTGGCCGCCGTGGGTGATGGCGTTGGGATTCAGGCGGCGCGGGATGAAGGGCACCGACGGGCCGATGATGAGCTTCTTGTAGGAGGGCAAGAGCAGCGAGCGATCGGTAACCGTGTACGAGAGACGGTCGTTCTTCATGGGCCTCGATGAATGGTAGTCCTCGCCGGGGGCCGCGCAACTGCGTGCCTTTCTTCGCGGGCCCGTGGGCGAGTCGTTGCGCGGTGGCCGCGGGGATGTCATGGCCCCCGGCCATTCCGTGCATTCTTCAACGGTATCGGCCCCCTGGGGTCGGCCAGCCGAAGGGTGCCCTCGATGCCGCCGGGCGCCGCGCGTTGCGGGAAAAATCGACGCTGCGCAGCGTGCTTCGCGAGGGCTACGGGGATGGCGCGGTTCGTACTAAGCTTCGACACGTGCCTGATCTCGTCGAGCTCGACCGCGACCACCCTGGCTTTCGTGACCCCGTGTACCGCGCCCGGCGCAACCACATCGCCGAGCTGGCCCTCGCCTACAAGAGCGGCGACCCGCTCCCGAACGTGCCGTACACCGCGGAGGAGCAGGGCGTGTGGCGCACGGCGCTGGAGCATCTTGCGCCGATGCACCAGACGCGGGCTTGCGCCGAGTACCTGGCGGGCTACCCCAAGCTCGGCTTCACGGCTGGGGCGATTCCCTCGTTCACGGAGGTGAACGCGCGCCTCGCGCCGCTCACCGGCTTCCGGCTCGAGCCCGTGGCGGGCCTGGTGACGCCGCGGCAGTTCATGGAGCGGCTGGCGGACCGCGTGTTCCTGGCCACGCAGTACATGCGACACCACTCGGCGCCGCTCTACACGCCTGAGCCGGACGTGGTCCACGAGCTGGTGGGTCATGGGCCGCTCCTGGCCGATCCGACCTTCGCCGAGCTCAATCGCCTCTTCGGTGAGGTGACGCTGCGCGCCGACGAGGTGCTGGTGGAGAAGCTCATTCGCCTCTACTGGTACGCGCTCGAGTTCGGCGTGTACGGCAAGCCGGGCGACTACCGGGTGGTGGGCGCCGGGCTCCTGTCGTCGTTCGGAGAGCTCGGGCGCTTCGCCGAGAGCGCGAACCTGCGCCCTTTCGACATCGACGTCATCGCCGAGACGCCGTTCGACCCCACCGACTACCAGGGCGTGCTCTTCGTGGCCGAGTCGAGCGAGCGCATCGTGCGCGATCTGCGCGCGTTCCTGACCGCGATGTAGAGCCGGCGTTTCGGCCCTTGGTTGCGCGGGACGCCGACTCTATAGTCGCCGCGCAATGGGCTATTCGTCGCTTTCCGCGTGCGTATCGGATCTCGAGCGGGCAGGGCATCTGCTCCGGGTGGAGGAAGAGGTCGACGCGAACCTCGAGGTGGCGGAGATCCAGCGGCGGGTGTTCCAGGCCGGCGGGCCGGCGGTGTACTACCCGCGGGTGAAGGGGTGCGCCTTTCCGCTGGTGAGCAACCTGTTCGGCACCATGGAGCGGGTGCGCTTCATCTTCCGCGACTCTCTCGACGCGGTGCACGCGCTGGTGGCGGCCAAGGTCGATCCGCAGGACTTCGCCAAGCGGCCCTGGGCAGCGCTGCGGCTCCCGAGCGCGGCGTTGCATCTCTTGCCCCAGCCGCGTTGGTCCGGCGACGTGCTGGCGAAGGAGACGACCATCGGCGCGCTGCCGCAGGTGGTTTCGTGGCCCGACGACGGCGGGCCGTTCATCACGCTCCCGCAGGTGTACTCCGAAGATCCGGACGCGCCGGGGGTGCGCCACTCGAACCTGGGCATGTACCGGGTGCAGCTGGGCGGCAACGACTACCAGCAGGATCGCGAGGTGGGCCTCCACTACCAGATTCATCGGGGCCTCGGGGTGCACCATGCGGCGGCCATTCGCCGCGGCGAGCGGCTTCCGGTGAACATCTTCGTGGGGGGGCCGCCGGCGATGATGGTGGCGGCGGTGATGCCGCTGCCCGAGGGCCTGCCGGAGCTCTCCTTCGCGGGCGCGCTCAACGGACGCGCCATTCGTATGGTGCGCGCGGGCAAGGGACCGCTGGTGCATGCGGACGCCGACTTCTGCATCCGCGGATCCATCGGTCCCCGCGAGACGAAGCGCGAAGGACCCTTCGGCGATCACCTGGGCTACTACGCCAAGGCCCATGATTTCCCGGTGCTCCGCGTGGATTCGGTGACGCACCGGAAGGGCGCCATCTGGCCCTTCACGACGGTGGGGCGCCCGCCGCAGGAAGACACGCTGTTCGGCGATCTCATCCACGAGCTCACCGGACCGCTGGTGCCCACGGTGCTCCCGGGGGTTCGCGGCGTCCACGCGGTGGACTGGGCCGGGGTGCATCCGCTCCTCTTCGCCATCGGCAGCGAGCGCTACGTGCCCTATGCGAGCGCGCGTCGACCGATGGAGGTGCTCACGCAGGCGAACGCCATCCTGGGGCAGGGACAGATGTCGCTTGCCAAGGTGCTGATGATCGCCGCCACGGAAGACGCGCCCGGCCTCGATCTGCGCGACGTGGGCGCCTTCCTGACGCACGTGCTGGCGCGCTTCGACCCCACGCGGGATCTGCATTTTCAGACGAAGACCACCATGGATACGCTCGACTACTCGGGCTCCGGTTTGAACCAGGGCTCCAAGGTAGTCATCGCCGGCGTGGGCGAGGCCAAGCGAACCTTGGCCCGGGAGCTCTCGGGCGATTTCGCGCTGCCGGCGGGCTTCACGGGCGCGCGGCTCGCGGCGCCGGGCGTGGTGGTGGTGCAGGCGCCGGCCTTCACCGATGCGAAGATGGGGCCGGAAGACGCCGAGCGCTTCTGCCGCGAGCTACCCCGCGGCGCGCATCTCGCGGGCTTGCCCCTGCTGGTGCTGGTGGACGACGCCGCGTTCGCCGCCGAGACCCTGCGCAACTTCGTGTGGATTGCATTCACCCGCGCGAACCCGGCCGCCGACTTCTACGGGGTCGACGCATTCACCGAGCAGAAGCACTGGGGCTGCCGCGGACCGCTGGTCATCGACGCGCGCAGGAAGCCGCACCACGCACCACCGCTCGTGGAAGACCCCGCGGTCACCCAGCGCGTGGACCGACTCTTCGCCAGAGGCGGATCCCTCGCTCGTCTGGGGTGACAGAGAGCAGGGACAGAGAGCAGGGACAGAGAGCAGAGACAGAGAGCAGAGAGCAGAGACAGA
>JABFRG010000353.1 GCA_013141295.1 Polyangiaceae bacterium | reverse complement strand
GGCTACTGGACCGTTCGAGTGCGATGGCAAGGACCCGGCCGTCTGCGAGGCCCAGTGCGCCGCGGGCAACCCCGGCAGCTGCTATCGCGTAGCTTTCGCGCTCGAAGGCGAGATGTGGGCGCCGGGCTCGAAGGTGCCGCCGGGAACGGAGGCGCGCATCGACAAGCTCCTCGAGCAAGCCTGTGCCGCGGACTACGCGCGCGCTTGCTACTGGATCGGTCACATGCTCGGTGCGCGGCCGGTCGACCCCGAGTACCGCGACCCCAAGATCGATCGCGAAGTGCAAGCCGTCACCAAGGGCTGCAGCTTGGGCGAGGGCGAAGCCTGCTACGTGCTCTCGCGGCTCGGCGCCAATCCCAAGACCGGCGTACCCAAGGATCCCCAAGCGTCGCTGGCCTTGGCCCGGCGAGGTTGTTTGCTCGGGAGCTTCCTCGCCTGCCGGGACTGGGCTTCCATGTACGAGAGCGGCCTCGGCATTCCCAAGGACGTGGCCAAAGCCGCCGAGGTGCGCGATCAGGCGTGCACCGCGAAGGACGTCCTCAGCTGCCAGAAGCAGGCCGAGTTCCACGGTACTGCGCGTCGCTATCTACAGGCCGTCCTGGCCTTCGAGCGCGCGTGCACCGTCGATCCGAAGACCTGCGTGCTCCCGCCCTCCCGGGCCAAAAGCACCACCGACGACCAAGCGAAGCAGGTGCTCGAAGAGGCTTGCGCCCTCGATCACTGGCCCCCCTGCGCGGCCCTGGGGAAGAAGCATCGCTAGGCCGTCGACACCGCTGCGGCGCGCTTCATCGAGGTCGCGCCCACCGCCACCTGCAGCATCTTCTTGGCGCGCGTGAGCACGCTCTCCTGGATGTACGGGATGCGGTACTTGGCGCAGAGTGCCTTCACCTTGGGCTGCACCTCGCGGTAGCGCAGCATCGGAAGATCCGGCCAGATGTGGTGCTCCACTTGGTAGTTCAGCCACAGGTGGGCGAGGTCGATGGCGTCGCTCCCGCACGGGTAGTTGGCGGAGCCGAGCACCTGCCGCAGCATGGCCTCGCCGCGGCTCCGCGGACGATCGGTGAAGCGATACAGGTCGTCGCCGGTGTGGTTGGGCCCCACCATGAGGAACGTGTGCAGGTTGGTGAGCGCCTCGGCGCCCAGCGAGTTCACCAGCGCCGAGAGCACCGCCAGCGGCCCCAGCGGGGCGAACACCAGCGGAAGGCCCACGAACTGGAGGGCGCCGTACGGGAGGTAGCAACGCATCCACATGTCGCGGGCGAAGCTCGTCTCCTTCTCGGGCGTTTCCTCCGAAGCCGCGCGCTTGGGCCGGCTGCGCCAGGCCTTCATGGTGTTGGGCGCGTAGTAGAAGCTTCGCCAGGTGAGCGCGAGAAAGCCCATGGCCGCGTACTTGGCGGCCCGGGGAATGCGCAGGTCGCGGAGCACCTCGGCGTTGCGCTCGATGAGATCCGGGTCCGCGTCCTCGCCGGTGTGGCCATGGTGCAGCACGTTGTGCTCGTAGATCCAGGCCTCCGGCACCATCCAGTCGGCCCAGTCGAAAAAGCGCCGCTTGCCTCGGGCGAACACTCGACTCGTGTACTTTGCAGGTACCCCCGGGACCTTGTCGTAGCCGCGATGACCGATGTGGTGCATGAGCAGCCAGCGGGTGGACCGTCCGTAGGCCAGTGCCGCCATGGAAAGCGGATTGGGGACCGCCGCCGTGAGCAGCCCGAGGGCCGTCGCCGCGTGGCCCAGACGCTCCACTTTTCGCAAGTGCGCGAGGTCCTCTTCGCCCAGCGAAGCGTCGATCTCCTGGCGCATCGCCTTGAGGTCGCGAAGGAAGCCTTCGAGGTCGAGATCGGTGCCGGCGGCGGGCGAGTGCGAGGTTGTGTCGTCGGGCAAAGCGGACGCACCTTACGCGACAAAACGCGGCTCCGGGCCCGGATCTGGCGCGTGTTTGGAGGTTTCTCCAGCGCGCGCTTCGCGAAGGTTCGCGTCAGCTCGCGAGAGGCCGCGAGATGGCGTGCAGGGTCGCGCGCGTGGCGCGCAGGTAGTCCTTCGGGTGCAGAAAAATCTGCGTGCCACGGACGCCGGCGCTGACGCTGACCACGTCGAAGAGCTCGATGAGCTCGTCGACCACCACCGGGTAGTCCTTCTTGCACCCGAGCGCCGACACGCCCCCGCGCACGTAGCCGGTGAGCGGCTGCACTTCCTTCAGCGCCACCAGGTCGATGGAGCGATCACCGGTGGCCCGGGCCAGGGCCTTGAGATCGAGCTCCGCGTCGCCCGGGATGACCGCCAGCACCACGCCGTGCTTGTCGCCGCGGGCGCACAGGGTCTTGTACACCTGCTCCAGTGGCAGCCCCACCTTGCGGGCTACGGTGGCCGCCGAGAGATCGTCCGGGTCCACCTCGTAGTCGCGCAGCTCGTAGGCGATGCCGAGCCCGTCCAGAATGCGTGCGGCGTTGGTCTTCACGGCTCGAAGGCCCACGTTATGCCGCATCCGGCGGGCCTTTCGCAAGGCCGGCGCCGGGCCCGGAAGGGCCGGTTTCCCGCGCACAGTTACGTCCATCGGGCCGAACTCTGTGCTACGTGGCAGGGCATCATGGCCGACGACGACAACCGCAACCTGCTGCGAGAGATCGAGCGGCGACGTACGTTCGCCATCATCTCGCACCCGGACGCGGGCAAGACGACCCTCACCGAGAAGCTCCTCTTGTACGGCGGAGCCATCCAGCTCGCCGGTTCCGTGAAGGCCAAGCGCGGTCGCGTCAGCGCCGTCTCCGACTGGATGGAGATGGAAAAAGAGCGCGGCATCTCCATCACCTCCAGCGTGCTGCAGTTCCCGTTTCGTGGCCTCGCCATGAACCTGCTCGACACGCCGGGTCACGCCGACTTCAGCGAAGACACCTACCGCACGCTCCACGCCGCCGACGGCGCGGTCATGCTGCTCGACTGCGCCAAGGGCGTCGAGGCCCAGACCAAGAAGCTCTTCCGCGTGTGCAAGCAGCGGAAGATGCCCATCTTCTCCTTCGTCAACAAGCTCGACCGGCCCGGCCGCGAGCCCTTCGACCTCATCGGCGAAGTGGAGAACGTGCTCGGCATCGGGGTGTACCCCATCACCTGGCCCATCTACCGGGGCGCCACGTTTCGCGGCATCTATCACCGGGAAAAGAAGCAGGTCACGCTCTTCGACGACAAGGCCGCGCGCTCCAGCTCCCTGGCCGGCTCCCACGAGGTCGCGCCGGTGGCGGTCACCGGCGTGGACGATCCGCTGCTCAAGAAGGAGCTCGACGAAGAGGGCTACCGCCGCTTCATGGACGAGTACGAGCTGCTGGAGGCCGCGGGCGACGCCTTCGATCGCGACAAGTTCATGGCCGGCGACGTTTCGCCCATGTTCTTCGGCAGCGCCATGAACAACTTCGGCGTGGAGGCCTTCCTGGAAGACTTCTGCGGTCGCATGCCCCCGCCCGCCCCGCACCACGCCAGCACCGGCAACATCGCACCCGACGCGCCCTTCAGCGGCTTCGTGTTCAAGATCCAGGCGAACATGGACAAGGCCCACCGCGATCGCATCGCGTTCTTCCGGGTGTGCTCCGGCAAGTTCGATCGCAACATGAAGGTGCTCCACGTGCGCACCGGCAAGACCATGCGCCTCGCCAACCCCACCACCTTCCTGGCCGCCGAGCGCACCATCGTGGAAGACGGCTACGCGGGCGACGTCATCGGCCTCTACGATCCGGGCGTCTTCGAGATCGGCGACACCCTCACCGCCGGCAAGGCCTTCAAGTACGACGAGATCCCCAGCTTCGCGCCGGAGCACTTCGTCCGCGTGTCGATGATGGACCCCATGCGTCGCAAGCAGATGAAGAAGGGCCTCGATCAGCTGGCGCAGGAGGGCACCATCCAGCTCTACACGCCGGAGCGCGGCGGCGATCCCATCCTGGGCGCCGTGGGTCGCCTGCAGCTCGAGGTGGTGAAGTTCCGCCTCAAGTCCGAGTACGACGTCGACGCCCGCATCGAGCCCATGTCGTGCGAGTTCGCCCGCTGGGTCTCCCGCGAGGACGGCGAAGACGTCGACCTCCTGCGCTTCGATCGCGAGCGCTTGGGTGTTCCCGCGCGCGACGTGCGCGGCCGTCCGGTGGTGCTCTTCGCCGGCGACTGGCAGCTCAACTCCGCCAAGCGCGAGATGAGCGGCATCAACTACGCCGAGACCGCCCGCGGTCTCGCCGCCACCAACCCGGAGAACCCGTGATGCGCGTCCTCGTCGGCTCGATGGTGGCGACGCTCGCGGTGGTGGCGTGCGCCAAGGACGCGCCGGCACCGGCGGTGGGCAGCGGACCTTCGGAGGCCGCCACCGTCGCCAGCGCTACGCCGACTGCCACCATCACGCCACCAACCGCATCGGCATCGGCGACGGCCCCCGCGGCCCTTCCCAGCACCGAGGCCGACGGTCCACTTCCGGTGGACGCAGCCGATGCGGCCGACCGTTGCGAGAAAGATGCAGACTGCATCATTTCCGACGAAGACGTGTGCTGTCCAGCGCCGTCCGGCTGCATGCTGAAGGTGCGAACCGCAGCGGGCGCCAAGACCTGGCGAGAGGAGCGGGTGCGCAAGTTCTGCCCCCTCGCCAAGGTCATCTGCAAGCCCGCCGGCTCTTGCCAGCACCCCAAGGGGAAGCTCGCCTGCAAGAGCCACGTCTGCACCTTCACGCGCGGCTGAGCGTCCGGGCCTGGGTCAGCGAACCACGAGCCCTTGGGCGAAGGTCGGAAGACCCACGAAGTCGGGCTTCTTGGTGAGCGTGCCGTCGGCAGCGACGGTGAACACGCTCAGCGAGTGGTCCGTGGTGTTGCGCGTGTAGAGCACGTCGCCGGCCGGTGAGACCGCCACGTCGCCCGGTGTTTTCCCGGTCTGCGCGTCGACGCCAGAGGCGGTCTTGAGGGCAAGCTTGCCGTCGGCGGCCACGTTGTAGGTGGTGACGGTGTTGCTTCCGGTGTTGGTGACGAAGGCGTGGGTTCCCGCCACCGCTACCCAGCAGGCGGCGGTCTGGGCCGAAGCCACCGAGCCGTTGGCCGGCGTCCACTGCCCGTCGGCTCCGATGCCGTAGGCCGTGGCGGCGCTGAGCCCGGCTCCGCCGCCGAAGGCCTCGGTCACCACCATCTGCTTGCCGGCGCTGAAGGTGAACCCGAACGGGGTCATGCCCACCGAGGCCTGCGAGGTGCGCGCCCCGGCGACGCCCGCGGTGACGGGGAACGTGTCGATCATGTTGGTGCCCTTCTCGGTCACCACCAGGTACGTGCCGTCCGGCGTGAACTGGATCTGCGCAGGCGCCGGCTGCGGCGCGCTGAGGGTCTTGGTGGAGTCGGCGATGGCCACCAGGCCTCCGCCCGAGATGGTGAAACCGGAGATGTTGGCGGGGCTGGCAGCGCTCCCTGCGTTCACCGCGTACACGAAGTTGCCGGACACCGTGACGCTGAGCGGCGCGACGCCGCCGGAGGGCACCTTGGAGACGAGCGCCAGGCTGCCGTCGGTGCGGAGCGAGAGCATGGAGATGGAGTCGTCGCCGGCGTTCACCGCGAAGAACGCGTTCCGTGTGGCGTCGAAGGTGAGCGCGCCCTGGGAGCCCAGGCCCGCTCCGCTGCCGCGACCGCCGGTGACGTACGACGCGCTGGGAACGAGCGAGCCATCGGCCGCGCGCGCGTAGGCCACCACCGCGTTGGCGGTGGCGTCGTTGGAGATGACGTACACCGCCGCGGGGGCCTTGGCAGCACCACTGTCGGGGCCCGGGGCCGCGGGTCCGGTGGGTCCCGTGGAGCCCGGCGCTCCCGGCGCTCCCGGCGTTCCAGGCGTGCCCGCTGCGCCTTGGGGACCCGCCGCGCCGTCGCTACCACAAGCCACAAGGCCCGCCCCTCCAAGGGAAAGAAGGCCAACGGTACCGATGCCACGAACCACCTGAAGAACGCTGAAGCGCATGACGGATCTCCTCTTTCTGCCGCGCGAAACGCGCGATGAGCACCGCGAACGCACGCTCGTCCCGCACTCGGGAAGGCACGCTCGCGACGTCACCCTGCTACGCGAGCAGGGCGGTGGCGTTACGGAGGGGGCCGATTTTTTTCAGCGGGCCGCGAGATCGCGCGCCACTTGCACCGCGCTGTGCACCCGCGGGACGTCGTCGTGGCGACCCGCGTAGTGATCGTACGGGTCGATGAGCCCGTAACGAATGCCACTCCTGCGCGCGCCCAGAACGTCGGTGGCGAAGATATCGCCGAGATGCAGGGTGCGATCGGCGCGAACGCCGGTGGCGTCGAGGGCGATCTGGAAGATACGCGGATCGGGCTTCTCCACGCCCACCTTGCCGCTGTCGACCACCACGTCGAAGCACTCTCCGAGCCCGAGAGCGGCGAAGAGCGGCTCGAGCATGCCCTCGCTGTTGGAGACGATGGCCACCTTCACGCCCCGGCGCCGGAGCTCGTGAAGCGCCTCGGGAAGGCCTTCCGGCACCAGGGACCACAGGTTGAGGCGCACGTGCTCCTTCCACAGGTCAGCCACGCGCCGAGCTGCCGAGGCTTCGGAGCAGCCGGCCTCCACCAGGATGGTCCCCACCGCGCGCGCCCAGGACCCCACGCTGGGAGCGCGGTCGGCGGCGAGCTCTTCGCCGAGAAGCGGGGCCACGTCGAGGCCCACCAGCGTGCCGAGCTCGGCGCGGTGC
The DNA here is from genome assembly GCA_013141295.1 of Polyangiaceae bacterium. Lineage (GTDB taxonomy): Bacteria > Myxococcota_A > Polyangia > Polyangiales > Polyangiaceae > JABFRG01. The sequence continues at coordinate 488 of JABFRG010000353.1, read as the reverse complement.
TTCTGCCTTCCCTCGGCCCGCACCAGCTCCGCAGCGCTGGGCGCGAAGTCACCGGAGGCGACAAGACGCGCCAGCCGCCCGTGATCGAGGAAGATAACGGTGTTACCGGCGTCGAGCGACAGGAGCTCCACGCCATCGAGGAGCTCGGGAGGTGTTTTGGGGGTGGGCATATCGCGAAGACGGAGAATCGTGGTAGTTCCGAAGCGAGATGGCAAGCCCGGAACGCGCAGAGCATCACTGTCCTGCGTGCGGAAAAGCGGTAGACCCGCTCCGCGCGGGCCAGGTCGCGATCCTGGGCGGAACCTTCTCGTACTTCTGCGATCTGCAGTGCAAGCTGCTCCACCTGCGGGGGCCGAGCTTCGATCAGGAGACGGCCGCGCCGCCGCTCGTGGCCTACCGGCCCACGCTTCCGACGCTGCCCGAGCGCGAGCCCCCGGAGAGCGACGCGGTGGAGAGCCGCATCGAGATCACGCGCCCGGTCGAGGAAG
>JABFRG010000343.1 GCA_013141295.1 Polyangiaceae bacterium | reverse complement strand
GTGGTGGACGCGGGCGGCGGGAACACGCCTCCCCCGGTGGTGGACGCGGGCGGTGGCGGCACCAAGGCGGTCACGCCGGTCAAGCCCGCGGTCAACGGCAAGTGCGACGCCGGCTGGATCATCTTCCCGACCGGCAGCACCACCTGCCGGAAGACCTGCAGCGCCGACGCCGAGTGCGGCACCGGGCTCAAGTGCGCGCCGAAGGGCAGCCAAAAGCTCTGCGGTCTGTAAGCGCCCGATTCGCGCAACCGTTGCGTGAGGTAGGCGAAACGACGAACGGACTTCGAAAAGTGGCGGGCGCCCCCTACGGACGCGCGCAAAACCCCTTTTTGGCGGCCAGCAACCCGTGATAAGAGAAGTGACCATGACGAACTCGGCGAAGTTTCTTGTAGCAGCGGCCCTCACCCTCGTTGCGTGTGGAGGGGCCGAAAAGACCGACCCCAAAAACCCGAGCTCGAGCAGCTCCAGTGGCACGAGCAGCGCCGGTGGCGGCGGCGGTCTCATCGGCAACCCCGGTGCGGACTTCTCCGGCGAGAGCGTCAACGGCCAGGGCAAGGTCTCCCTCTCGGCCAACAAGGGCAAGGTCGTCATCGTCGACTTCTGGGCCACCTGGTGCGAGCCCTGCAAGAAGTCCTTCCCGAAGCTCGAAGAGCTCAACGTCAAGTACAAGGGCAACCTCGTCATCATCGGCGTGTCCGAGGACGACGAGAAGGGTGGCATCGCCGACTTCGGCAAGACCCACGGCGCCAAGTTCCCGCTCCTCTGGGATGACGGCAAGGCAATTGCCGGCAAGTGGAAGCCGGAGAACATGCCCACCACGATCATCCTCGACAAGACCGGCGTCGTGAAGTTCGTTCACAAGGGCTACCACGACGGCGAAGAGGTCGAGATCGAGAAAGAGATCAAGGGCCTCCTCTAAAGCCCCACGTTCGCCCCGAGCGGACGACCTTCGAAGGCGGTGTGCGATGCACGCCGCCTTCGTGCGTTTTGGAGACCGTGCAGGATGCATGTAGGACGAGCGCGCCCCTTTGCGCATGCATTCGCAGTCCATACAGGTTGGAATCTTGCGAAAGGCGCGGAGCGCGATAGCGTAGTCAACCGATGGCGGCGCGCACTTGGGTCATGACCTCGCTGCTCTTTCTGGTCCTCGCGGGGCCCGGATCGATTGCTCCGAGCTACGCCTCCGATTTCGATTCGAACGACTATCGCGTGCGCATGAGCGCGGCGCTGGTGCTCGGACGAACCAAGCCCCCGGGCGCTCGGGCCGAGCTGGAGCGAGCACTGAACGATTCTCACCCCGCCGTCCGTGCAGCTGCGGCCGCATCACTGGCCAAGCTTGCAGATCCCGCCGCCCGCCCCGCGCTCCAGGCGCGTCTCGACCGAGAGGGCGACGAGAGTGTGCTGGCGCAACTTCACCTCGCCATGAAGGCCCTCGATGCCGAGGCCAGCGCGAAGGCTCGCTACGTGGTGCAGCTCGGCTCCATCAAGAACATGACCAACGTGCGCGGCAGCGAGCTCGGGCTGGTCATGCGCACCACCACCAAGACCAACGCCACGCGCTTCGCGCCGGTGGTGGAGGGCGACGACGCTGCCGGCCTCAAGGGGTCGGAGAAGAAGGTGCCGGTCCTTCGCCTGGACGGGCAGCTGCAAACGCTCTCGCAGGCCACCAAGGACGGCCGGCGTACGGTGCGCGCGCAGGTGGAGTTCAGCATCGTGCGCATGCCGGGCCGGACGCTGAAGGGGACGCTGTCGGGCGCCGCGACCTCACGCGACACCGGCGATCGCACGCTGGCCGCGCTGCAAGACCAAGCGGTTCAGGGCGCCGTCGAGAGCGCCCTCGCGAACGCCGACGTCGGCTTCCTCGCCGCTGCCGAGTAGCGGAATTTTGGCCGATACCGGCGCCCGGGCGGCGTCGGCTCGTTGCTGCCGAGTGGCGGAATTTTGGCCGATACCGGCGCCCGGGCGGCGTCGGCTCGTTGCGACGTACGCGGAGTACGTCTCACTCGCCTCCTTGCCGGGGCTTGGTCTCGACGAAAATTCCGCCACTCGGCCTGGGGCGTTCGGGCTCGAGGATGGGAGAAGCTCCAAGGGTCATGTATGGTTTCGGCATGGCAGCCGACTCGACACCGCCGGGCGCGACGAAGGCGCGATCGAGCTGGCCCAGTGGCGTCGTCGCGTTCCTGGTGATCGCTCCCTTCGTCGCGGTCATCGGAGTTGGTGTCGTGGTGATTCGGGGCGTGTTTGGCGCATGGAGTGGCGCCGACTGCGTGGACGAGGGAGGTGCCCACGCGGCCTGCCAGGCCACCGCCGAGCGCGCCCAGGTGAAGGGCTTCACGCTCGCATGCGAGTACGGCAGCTACGGCGAGCACGCGCACGGTGGCGGCTGCCCGCAGCACCGAGGATTCACGTTTCGATCGTCGTCCGACGCGGGCGCGAAGGCGGCCCTGAGCGGCCAGTTCAGCGCCTCTCCCGCGGGCGGCGCGCTCGATTGCTTCGATCCGGCACGCAAGATCGGGATGGGGTTCTACGTCCGCCCGGAGGACATCACGCCCGAACATCGGGCGCTCGCCGCTGCCGCTTGCGGGGCCTTCACGTCCCCCTGACGGAGCGGATCACTTCGGCGGTTCGAAGGTCACGGACACCGTAGCTTTGACGGCGCCGCTCTCGGGCTTCGGGAACTTCATTCCGGCCATGGCCTGCCGCACACATGTCACCATCTTCGGGTCGCCGATGTCGGACCCGCTGTCCTTGGTGGCGGTGACGGCCCCGGTGGCCGCGATGGTCATCTCCACGGTCACCGAGCCGTGGGCCGTGCTCTTGGTCTTCAGAAGGTCCTCGTAGCAGAGGCGGAACCTACCCATGTCCTGCCGCACGATGCGGCCGACGACGTCCGGAGGAAGCTTGCCGCTCACGGTAGGCGTGCCGAGGGTGAGCTTCGCCGGCTCTCCCGGCGCGGCTCCGCCGCCGCCGGAACCGAATCCGCCGATGGAACCGAGGCCCACCGCGCCGCCGCGGCCGGATGTGTCCGCGGAGGCGCTGGGTGCCGCAGAGGCTTCCGGTGGGGCGCCGGTCGCCACAGCGCTGGCGACGGGAGCGGAAGGCGCCGTGGGGGCGGCGGCCGACTCCGCGGTGGCGGGCGTAACGGGCGGCGCGGAGGTTCCTCCGCAGGCGATACCCGCGGCTACGCCGACGGAGACGAACGCGAGGGTGACGACGGGATGGAGTCGAGCCATGGCCGCAAGCTAGCCCCGCCCGCGTCGGAAGCACCAGCGAGAACTGCTCACGCGCCCGGCGAGCGCGGGACTAGAGTGCGCCCCATGAAGCCTCGGGTGTTGTTCGTTTCGAAGCCGGTGGTGCCGCCCTGGAACGATGGGTCGAAGAACCTGGTCCGCGATCTGGTGAACCACGTCTCGCGGGTGGAGCCCGTGGTGATGACCCTGGGCGAGCGGGCGGACCTCGCCGACCACGTGCACGTGGAGGGCGTGTACGTACGCGGCGGCGGGTTCGCACCGGCGATCCTCGACAACGCGCGGGTGGTGGGCCGGCTTCTGGCCGGGGACGCAGGGGACCTCTGGCACTTCGTGTTCGCGCCCAACCCCGCGTCGTCGTACGCGGCCCGGGCGGCCATCGCCGCGCGGCGCCTCGGCGGGTTTCGCGGGAAGGTGGTGCAGAGCGTGGCCAGCGCGCCGAAGCGCTTCGAGGGCGTGCGCAAGCTCATCTTCGGCGACGTGGTGGTGACCCTCAGCGAGGCCACCAAGGAGCGCTTGCTGGGGGCCGGCGTCACGACGCCCATCACCGTCATCCCGCCCTGTGCCATCCCGCTCCCGGAGCCCTCCGCCGATGCGGTTCTGGCGTTTCGCCAGAAGCACGGTCTCGGCGACGCGCCGGTGGTGCTCTATCCCGGCGACTACGAGGTCTCCTCCGGCGCGCGCACGGTGGTCTCGGCGGTGCCGGAGCTCACTCGGCGCGGTTTTCGCGTGGTCCTGGCCTGCCGCCAGAAGACGCCGCGTGCTGCCGAGGTACGACGCGCCCTCGAGGCCGAGGAGCCGCGAGCGGTGCACCTGGGCGAGGTCCCGGACATGGCGACGCTGCTGGCAGCCGCCGACGTGGTGGCCTTTCCGGTGGACGATCTCTACGGCAAGGTCGACCTACCGCTGGTGCTCCTGGAGGCCCTCGCGTTCGGCAAGCCCGTCGTGGTGGCCGAGGGTACGCCGCTCACGGAGATCCCCGGCGCGGCGGCGGTGCCGGCGAAGGACCCGGAGGCCCTGGTGGCGGCGATTTCCCGGGCCCACGGGGCCCGCAGCCATGGCGAGGCGCTCCGCGAGCTCCACCGGACGCACTTCATGCCCGAGGTGATGGCGGCTCGGTACGAGGACCTCTACGCGTCCCTCCTCCCGCCCCGAGCCCTGTGATAAAGGTGCGGAACAATGTCCGCACGCTTCGGTGAAACGCCCTCGTCCAAGTTGGTTCGATCCTCCTTTCTGGAGTTCTTCGGTGAGCGCGGTCACAGCGTTCAACCGAGCGCTCCCATCATTCCGCCCAACGATCCGACGCTGATGTTCACCAACGCCGGCATGGTCCCGTTCAAGGACGTGTTCACCGGCAAGGACCAGCGGCCCTACTCCCGCGCCACCTCCAGCCAGAAGTGCATTCGCATCTCCGGCAAGCACAACGACCTCGAGAACGTCGGCGTCACCGCGCGACACCACACGTTCTTCGAGATGCTGGGCAACTTCAGCTTCGGCGACTACTTCAAGGAAGAAGCCATCGTCTACGCGTGGGACCTCCTCACCAAGGTGTGGCAGATCCCCCAGGACCGCCTGGTCATCACCGTGTTCGGCGGCGAAGGCACGATGCCCGCCGACGACGAGGCGCGGGCGCTCTGGCGGAAGGTCACGGGCTTCGATGACAGCCGCATCATCGGCCTGGGCACGAAGGACAACTTCTGGTCCATGGGCGACACCGGCCCCTGCGGCCCCTGCACCGAGATTCACTACTTCCACGGCGACACGCCGGACGTGGCGCGCTTCACCGAGGAGCCGCTCCCCGATGGCCGCGGCTGGATGGAGATCTGGAACCTGGTCTTCATGCAGTACGAGCGGTCGGTCGTCGACGGCGCCCCGAAGCTCGAGCCGCTCCCGAAGCCCTGCGTCGACACCGGCGCCGGCCTGGAGCGCGTCTCCGGCGTGCTCCAGGGCAAGACCACCAACTACGATACCGATCTGCTGCGCGCGCTCGTCGACCGCGCCTCCGACCTCGCCAAGAAGCCGTACCTCGGCACCCAGGGCGACGACGACGTGAGCATGCGGGTCATCGCCGACCACGCGCGCACCACGGCCTTCCTCATCGCCGAGAACGTGTTCCCGGACCGCGCCGGCCGCGAGTACGTGCTCCGGCGCGTGATGCGCCGGGCCATTCGCCATGGCCACCGGCTGGGCATCACCGAGCCCTTCCTCCACCACGTGGCGGACGAGGTGGTCACGCTCATGGGCGACACGTACCCCGAGCTGGTGCGCGCGCGCGAATCGATCCTGTCGGTAGCGCATGGCGAGGAAGTCCGCTTCCGGGAGACCATCGAGCGCGGCCTCAAGCTCCTCGACGAGGAGATCGTAACCCTGCGCAGCGAGGGCAAGGACACCATCCGCGGCGACGTCGCGTTCAAGCTCTACGGCACCTACGGCTTTCCGCTGGACCTCACCGAGGTCATCGCCGAGGAGCGCGCGGTCAAGGTCGACAAGGAAGGGTACGAGGCTGCGCTGGCTGAGGATCGCCTTCGCAACGACAAGTTCGACAACAAGAGCAAGGCCGTCGAAGAAGTGTGGCGCGAGGTGCAGGGGCTCACCTCGAAGCCGGTGCACTTCACCGGCTACGAGCGCGAGGAAGGCGAGGCCACGGTGGTGGCCATCGTGAAGGGCGGCGCGCTGGTGCAGCGCGCCGAAACCGGCGACGAGGTGTCCATCGTGGTGGACGTGACGCCGTTCTACGCCGAGTCCGGCGGTCAGACCGGCGATCTCGGTCGCATCACCGGCGAGGCCGGCTTCGTGGCCAACGTGCAAGATACACAGAAGCACATGGGGTCGGTGTTCGCGCACGACGCCACCATCGAGAGCGGCGAGCTCACGGTCGGGGCCCGGGTGAAGCTCGAGGTGGACCACGCTCGACGTACCGCCACCCGGCGCAACCACTCGGCGACCCACCTCCTCCACTGGGCGCTCCGCACGGTGCTGGGGCCCACCGCCACGCAGAAGGGCTCGCTGGTGGGCCCGGACCGCCTGCGCTTCGACTTTGCGCACAACCGCGCGGTCACGGACGAGGAGCTCCAGCGCGTGGAGGACCTGGTGAACGAGAAGGTCCTGGGCAACGCGCCGGTGGTCACCGAGGTGCTCCCGGTGGACCAGGCGCGCGCCAAGGGCGCGGTGGCCATGTTCGGCGAAAAGTACGGCGACGTCGTTCGCGTTCTCACGATGACCGCCGACTCGGTGGAGTTCTGCGGCGGTACCCACGCGCGGGCGCTGGGCGAGATCGGCCTCTTCAAGGTGCTCTCCGAAGGCGGCGTTTCCGCCGGCGTGCGCCGCATCGAAGCGGCCACCGGTCTCAACGCCCTCCGCTTCGTGCGCGACCTCGAAGGCCGTCTCGACGCCGCGGCCCGAGCTCTCAAGACCAGCCCCAGCGACGTGGCCACCAAGGTGGAGCGCTTGGTGGAGTCTTCGCGGGCGCTCGAAAAGGAAGTCGCCGATCTGAAGAAGAAGGTGGCGCTGGGCGGCGCGGGTGGAAGCGCGGGCGGCGCCGGTGGCGGCGGCGGCATCGACGAGATGATCAGCCACGCGCGGGACATCGGCGGCGCCAAGGTGCTCGCGGTGCGCGTCGACGGGCTCGACGTACCGACCCAGCGCGATCTGGCCGACAAGCTCCGCGACAAGCTGGGCGACTCGGTGGTGCTGGTGGCCTCGGTGCAAGGTCCCAAGGTGCAGCTGGTGCTCACGGTCGCCAAGTCGCTCACCGAGCGCTTCAAGGCCGGGGATCTCATCCGGCCCATCGCCCAGATCGTCGGCGGCTCCGGCGGCGGTCGCCCGGACATGGCCCAGGCCGGCGGCACCGCCATCGGCAAGGTCGACGAGGCGGTCAGTGCACTCTACACCCAGGTGGGGTGAGCCTTCAGAACGTGCCGCGGAGCGTGGCGCCGGCGCCCTGGGG
>JABFRG010000103.1 GCA_013141295.1 Polyangiaceae bacterium | reverse complement strand
GGAGAGTTGCGAGCAGCGCAAGGCGCGACGACGACTCCTACTGCTGCTAGGCGAGGAGGAGCAACGCCGCGGTGCGAAGTAAATCTTCGAAAAGCCGACCGATTCAACCTGTTCGGTGCTCTAGCCCTACGCTTTGAGAAGATCCTCGAAGAAGCGCGTCATCTCCAGCCAAGACTGCCGATCCGCATAGGCGTCGTAGGCCATCCCGGATTCCCGACTGTTCGCAGCCGGGTTCGTGAATGCGTGAACGACGCCTGGGTAGGCGTGGAGCTGCCACTCGGCATTGACGCGCCGCATGGCGGCTGCAAACGCGCCGACGTCCTCCGACGGCACCATGGGATCGTCTTGCCCGTGCTGTACCAGGATCTTTGCGTGTACTTTCTCCGCAATGGGCTCGCCCACCTTGAGCAGACCGTGAAAGCTCACCACCCCACGCAGCTCGAGGCCCATGCGCGCGGAGAGGATGGCGCACATGCCGCCCATGCAGAAGCCAATGGCGCCCATGCGGGTGGCGTCCACGAAGGGCAGGCCGCGAACGGCTTCGTACGCGGCGGCGATGCGCCTGCGAAGGCGCACGGGATCGGAGAGGAGCTCCCCCATGAGCGCCTGGCAGGACGCCGTGTCCGTGCCCCGCTTGCCGATGCCATACAGGTCGATGGCGGCGCCGACGTAGCCGAGCTCCGCAAGCTTCCGCGCCCGATCCTCGGCGAAGGCGTCGCGGCCACCCCAGGCATGGCACACGAGGACCGCGGGGAGGCGTTCGGCGCCTGCGGGGCGCGCGACGAACGCGTCGAACGCGTCGTCGCCTTCACGATAGGCGAGGACCGAAGTGTCGGGATCCGGCGTCGAGGTCATGGGCTCACTTCTATCAGACGCGCCCGGCCGGAAACAGTATCTACCCCGCGAGAAAGGCGCTCAAGGCGGCGCGGGCCGGCTCGTCGAGCGCGTCGCCGAGGAACTCGTTTGCCTTGGCGGCATCCGTGAAGAGCTGACGCGACGGGTTGCCGGCCTCGCGGATGATGCGACCGAGCTGCATGATCAAGGTGGCGTTGGTCGGAGCCCCGAGGACGGCGATGCGCGAAAGAACGCTGTTCATGGCCATGAACAGTCGGACCAGCTCGTCGGCCACTTCGGGCGCGTACACGAGCACGGGCCGGTGGTCCGCGCAGAGAACCGGCGAGACGGCGGCAAGACGAACACACATGGCCCCGAGGTCCCGGGCGTACGCCCGCGCGCTCTCCCGATCCGAGAGCCGGAAGACGCGCGCGCAGATGAGGCGCCGCTCCCGGACTTCCAGGACGAAGGGAGGGGAAACGTCGGGCGCCTGGACCACGTCGCCAGAATACCAGGAGACGCGCGGCCCGTGGGGCTTTCCCGGGAGGCACGAGCGTCGGGGCGCGGCATCGACCCCACCATCGCAAGGGTGGTAGCTCTACCGCATCTTTTTTTCGAGCGCGCCATCGCGCGCGACGGATGGACGCGAGAGTGAGATGCGGATGCGCACGGGTCGTCGCCGGGTCGCTCACCCGGGCCCGCTCGACGAGAGAAAGCTCGCGTGAGCGATTCGCGTCGTGCCACAGGTACGCGCGGCTCGCCGGATCTCCGCCAAAACTCCGGAGCGCCGCTGGAACCCGGCAAATTGCGCCCCAGATATGCCCATCGCGGTCGCCCTCCCCTTCGCCTCGAAGGCAGCGCCGATCGCGAAGAAGGCAAGTATGGCTTCGGTGAACAGCCTGGCGCAGACCATCGCCCGCGGAAACCCCGACGTGCTCGGGGTGCTCGTGGTGGATGGCGACGGACACGTGCACGCGAGTGAGTCCACCGCCCCGGAGATCGTCCGCTCCGCGGTGGCGGTGGCGATTCCCCTGCGCGAGCTGCTCGATCGCGCGAGCAGCGAGCTCGGGTGCGGCGAGATGAGCGCCACGGTGCTCGAAGGTCGCGACGCCTCGCTCGCCATCGCCGACGTCGACGGCTATCGCAGCGTGGTCGTCATCGGCGCCAACGGCGCGGCACCGGGCGGGCTCCGAGCCGACTCGCTGTGGATCGCGGATCGCCTTCGCAAGGAGGATGGACGCGCATGATGCCCATGTTCCTCGTCGCCGCGCTCGTGGTGGCACTGTTGGCCGCGGGGGCAGCGGCGGTGAGCTGGGGGATCGCATGGCGGCGCGGCGCGCATTCCGCCGAGGCGGAGGGTTCGGGCCGGGTGGCGGCGGTGACCTCGCAGCGCGACGCGGCGGAGCGTCGGGTGCGCGAAGCCCAGGCCGAGATCGCTCGCTGGAAGAGCCAGAGCCTCGCCGGGTCGGCGCTCTCCGAGGTCGCAGTGTTTCCGAATCGGCCCGCGCCGCGCGATGCCGAAGAGCTGGCGCTGCTGGTGCGCGGCCTCTCGCTGGTGGACGACGTGGTGATCGCCGACGCCAGTGGCAATGCCCTCACCCGGGAATCGGAGGCCCTCTCCGCGGACCTCGCGGCACTGGCGGCGCAGGTGATCTCCTTCCGGCGGCAGATGCTGGTGGGCGCGCTCCCGGTGGCGGCCATCTCCTTCGAAACGGTCGGCGCGAGCCACGTGCACGCGCGACCGCTGGAGGGGCGCGGTGAAGGCACGGTGCTCATGGTGCGCACCACGAGCCGGCGCGTGAACCCGCTGGTGGTGGACGCGGTGGCGCACGCAGCGACGCGCGATCTCACGGACCTCCCCTGGGGCGCTTCGCCGATCCCGTCGTTCACCGGGACCACGCAGCGCAAGGCTACCGACAGCGCCGGCTATGCCCAGGTCTTCGCGCTCCTCGAACGGGAGCTGGGCGCGCACCTCACCGGCATCGTGCTCATGGTCGAGGGACGCCCGGTATTCTCCGCAGCCAAGGACGGCCCGGGCGAGGCGGCGCGGTTCGCTGCGGCGGCCAACCTCGGAAACCTCGCGGTACGTGCGACCCGCACGCTGCGCGCGACGGCGCTCTCGCGTCTCGACGTCGCGCTGCGCGGCGGAACCTGCGTCAGCTGGATGGCCGTGGGCCCGCGCTCGCCCATCACGCTCGTGACCTTCGGCCCCCCCGAGGCTCGCTCCACGGCGCGCATGGACCGCCTCCTCGGCAGCGTGCGCAGGTTGGTGGATCCGCATGCGATGGCGGCGCAGGCAGAAGGGAGCGCCGCATGACCTTCGGCAACAAACCGGCTGCCCGCCGTACCCTGCCGGCCCCCAGCGGGCCGGTGAACGTGGAAGATCTGCTCCTGGAGCTGGAGCACCTGAAAGCGGAACGCGCGCAGCTCGTGGCCCAGCTCGACGCGCGCGAGGCGGCCGCGCGAGAGGCCGTTGCTTTGACGGAAGAAGTGGCGCGCCTCCGCACCGAGCTGGCGCGGGTTCGCTCGGGCCCGGCACCGCGGCCCTTCGGCCACCTCGACGAGATCCGCGACCTGCCGGCGGTACCTCGCGCATCGCCGGTGCCCCGCGACATGGCGAGCAGCGCGCTCTTCGCGCCGGGCGACGTACCTTCCGGCGGAGCCTGGCAAGCGCCGCCCATGCCGACCCAGGGCATCGACTTCGGTGCCGTGTCACGCCTCTCGCCGGCGGAGCTCGACCAGCTGCCCTACGGGCTCATCTGCCTCGATGCCCAGGGCCGCGTGGTCCACTACAACGACACCGAGTCGCGATTGGCGAAGCTCCCCAAGGAGCGCGTCATCGGCCGGAGCTTCTTCGGCGAGGTGGCGCCGTGCACGCGGGTGCGCGAGTTCGAAGGCGAGTTCCTGGAGCTGGTGCGCGATCCTTCGCGGGTGCGGGTTCGCTCCTTCGACTTCGTGTTCCGCTTTCGCCACTCGGAGCAGCACGTGACCATCGTCATGACCCCGGCGCGCCAGCGCGGCCTGTACAACCTCGCCCTGCTGCGCCGGAGCGTCACCCCCACCTGAGGCTCGCGCCTCCGAAGCGACGGGGACGGCAAAAAGCACCGAAAGTGACCATGGCCCGATGGGGGGAGACGTGGCACACCGTATCTATGCCTCGCCTCCCCGCCGCGCTCCGCTCCGTCGCCTTTGCCGCGCTCGCTCTCGCTGCTTTCGTGGGCTGCGCTTCCAGCGAAGACGCGGCCAGCGGGGGTACCGACGACGACATCGTGGGGGGCAAGCCCGATGCGCGATGGCCCGCCGCCGGCTTCCTCTCGCACGGCGGCGACGTGACCGCCGCCGGCAAGGCCGCCGTCTCCTGTGGCGCGACGCTGGTGGCCCCCAACGTGGTGGTCACCGCCGCCCATTGCGTGCAACGTGCACCGAACGACGTCTGGGTGTTCGGTGCCGGCGAGCTGGGTACGCGGGCGCCGGTGAAGGTGGCCGCGGTGCGCATCCATCCGCAGTTCCACGAAGCGCCGAAGAGCATGGTCGACGTGCGCTACTTCCTCAAGAACTTCGACCTCGCCACCCTGATCCTGGAGACGCCGATCCGTGACGTCGCGCCGGCGACGCTCCCCGCGGCAGCGACGCCCGTGGGCTGTTCGTACCGCGCGGTGGGCTATCGCGCCGACGCTACCTCCCGCGCCCGCCGTCGCAGCACCGGCGCCTGCGTGCAGTTCCGCCTGGATCTCGGGGGCGATCCCATCTTCGAGGTGCACCCCACCGGCTCCTCGGCCCTGTGCAACGGCGATGGCGACGAGGGCAGCCCGATGCTCGAGACCCCGAGCGACACCGCGGCGCCGGTGCTCCACGGCATCTACGTCGGCAGCGTCACCCAGGGTCTCACCGACTGCCGCCGCGGCACGCAATTCCTCGACGGCTACGAGGCCATGTACGGCTTTCGCGACTTCGTGAACGAGGGCATCGCCGAAGGCAAGAAGCGGCTCTAAAGAACCGGAGGGACGAGGTGGCCGATGGCGGGTGGAGCGCCACTGCCCAGTGACCCCTCCCATTCGCGAGCGGCCTGGCGCAGACCGGCGACGTCGATGCCCAGGAGCTCGTCCGGCAGGTCGGTGAGCTTGGCGAGGGCCTTGCCGAGGAGACGCGACGCCGACGCCTCGCCCGTGGGCGATCGCAGCTTGTGGAAGCCTGCCGCTAGCTGGATGAGCGCTTGCAGGAATCGTCGCACCTGGGGGTCCGGCTCCGTGAGCCAGGGGCCCTCCCACACTTCGTGCGCCTCGAAGTAACGGCCGGCGTCGAAGAGCGCCACCCCCGCCAGCAGCGCCGTTCGGTCCATGCCGCCATGGTGCCGCGGGCGCCCAGTGAACGCAATTCAAGGCCGGGCAGTATCGGTCGTTCCTGGGATCGTAGCCCCTGGAGCACCATGGCCGTCTGCGTTCCCTCTCGACCTCCGCGCGCTTCCGTTCGCCCCCTCTCGCTGGTCCCGAAGGCGGTTCCGCCGGCACGCCCGGTGAACGAAGAGGCGCGCCTCGCCGCGCTCCACTCGCTGGACATCCTGGACACCGCCGCCGATCGCCGGTTCGATCGCCTGACCGCGCTGGCGGCCGACCTGTTCCAGGTCTCGGCGGCGCTGGTGAGCCTGGTGGACGAGAACCGCCAATGGTTCAAGTCGACCTGCAACCTCGACGCGAAGGAGACGTCGCGCGACATCTCGTTCTGCGGCCACGCCATCCTGGAGGAGAAGCTGTTGGTCATCGACGACGCGCTGCTCGATCCGCGCTTTTCCAGAAACCCGCTGGTGCTCGGTGCACCCCACATTCGTTTCTACGCCGGCGCCGTGCTCCGCAACGCATCGATGCAGCCGCTCGGAACGCTGTGCATCATCGATCAGGCGCCGCGGACGTTTCGACGCGTCGACCGCCGGCGGCTCCTGGCCCTGGCCGAGCTGGTGGAGCAGGAGATCGACCACCACTACGACGTGATCCAGCTACGGAAGCTCATGGAGCGCCTCGGCTGCTGAGGGGCCGGTGAGGCGCGCCCGGAGCTCGCCGCGGCTGCGCACCCCGAGCTTGTCGAAGATGCGGCGGAGCTGGTTGGCCACCGTCCGCGCCGAGGTGCCGCGAGCGCCGGCGATGGCCGCGTTGCCCAGCCCGCGTAGCACCGCCTGCGCCACGTCGCGCTCGGCATCGGTGAGCCCATCGAGCACCGCGGCCGAGGGCGCCGCATCGGCGACGAGGAGGTGCAGGTCGGCGCCACCCACCCGAAGCGGAACCGCGTCGCGCGCGCCGGTGAACAGGGCGGCCAGCTCGGCGCGGGTGCGTAGCCCCAGCTTGCGGAGCGCCTGCGCGAGCGACTTCTGCGCGGCGCCTTCGGAGGTGCCGAGCGCGTAGGCGGCCTCCTTGATGCTGGCCCCCAGCGACACCAGCTCCGCCACCCGCTGCTCCGCAGGGAGAAGAGCCCGCGGGTCGGTGCCGTGGGGCTCGTTCTCGTACACGACGAGGAAGCGACGACCGTCGGACTCCCAGCGGTCTACGGTGGAGTAGCCGCCCGAGAGGAGCGCGCGCCAGAGAGCGAGGGCGCGCTCGGGGTCCGCCGCCCTGCGCGCACGCGCGACGGATTTCACGGCGCGAGTGAGCCGCTGCCGAAGGTCGCCGTCGTCCGCCAGCGTCCCCTCGGCGTGCACCACCGTGCCATCGAGCTCGAGGACCGCCTGGGGAACCTGCCCGGCCGAAGCGCGGCGACGGAGACGGAGCGCAGCGGCGATGTGGAGCGCCACCCGCCCCCAGGCCGCATGCGCGTGCGGATGCGTGGAGACGGCCACGGGAGAGGGCGCGACGATCTGCACCGCGCCGCCCTCGCCATCTTGCGCGAACAGCAGGAACGCATCTTCCACGTGCGCGGGCTTCATGCGATCGCGATAGAGCTGCGCAGCGGCCAGGCGCTTCGGCCACGCCTCGTCGAGCCCGCCCACCACCAGCGCCCGTGGGGCGAAGGCGTCGAGGATGGGGCACGGGAGCTTGGGATGAAGCGCGAGCGCGTGACGATGACACGCCGGGTCCAGGTCCACCGCCACGAACGGGGGCATCGGCATCAGCGTCGCGTGCCCCATACGCGTGATGCGGCCGGTCGCTGCGTACAGGCCGAAGCCTCGGTCGAGATCCGCCGAGGCGGCGCGCACCACGCGCTCGAGCCACGCGCCATCGTCGCCTTCGAGCGAGTAGGCGGTTTCGACGGTGGCGAGGACGCTCCGGGTGAGAATGGGATGGCCCACCCCCGAAGGCGTAGCAAACGGGGCCGACTTCGCCGGGGGAAAGGGCAAAACCCGCGCAAAATGACCACGCCCGCGGCGACGCGTGACAACCCGACGA
>JABFRG010000025.1 GCA_013141295.1 Polyangiaceae bacterium | reverse complement strand
CGACGAGCTCGAGCGCGCACCCATCTTCCAGCGCGAAGTGGGGCGGGCCATGCGGCAGCGAACCCGCGATATGGAGGACAAGTGAGCGCGCGCTTCGGCTGGCTTCTGGCATGCGGGATCGCGCTCGCCGCGGTAGGCGCGCCGCGGACGGCGCTCGCCCGGTCGGAGATCAAGCTCGAAGCCGACCGCTCGGTGGTGGGCGTCGGTCAGAGCTTCGCGATCACCTTGCAGTTCGTATCCGACGACGATCGGAGCGCGCAGAAGGCCGACCTCGGCCCGACGCCGGGGTTCAAGGTGCTCGGCCACAGCCAGGGCCCGCTCCAGAGCGCGGTCATCGTGAACGGGCGCGCCAGCGTCCAGAACGGGCTCATCGTCACCTGGACCCTGCGCGCGGAGAAGGTCGGACGCTTCACCATCGGTCCGGCGGTGGTGACGGTGGGCACCAGCAAGGTGAAGACCGCGCCGGTGCAGGTGGAGGTCCGCAAGGAGGCCCCGCCCTCGAACGATCCCTTCGGCGGCTTCTTCCGCGGCTTCGGGGAACCCGAGCGGCGCACCCCCGACCCGGCCGATCCCAAGCTCGCCCTCGACGCGCCGCGCGACGAGGCCATCTTTCTCCACGCCACGGTGGACCGTAAAGAGGCCGTCGTGGGCGAACAGATCACCTGGACCCTCGACCTGTATCGAGACGAGGACGGCGGCGAGCCCGACTTCCTCGAGGTCAAGGAGTCGGCCTGCGACGACTGCATGAAGCAACCGCTCCTCCCGAACGAGCGGCTGGGGGCTCTCATCGGAATCGCCGAGATCCGCGGCAAGCGCTACGAGGTGAAGCGCGAACGCAAGCTCGCGCTCTTCCCCATGCGCACCGGTGCCGTACGCGTCTCACCGATGTCGCTCGTGCTGGGCACGCGCGGTCGCCCCAAGCGCGAGAGCGAAGGGTTCGACCTCACCATCACCGAGCCGCCACTGGCGGGCCGCCCCCCGGGCTACACGCTCGGCGATACCGGGCAGTTCGACATGCACTGCGAGGTGACGCCGCGGCAAGTGCCGGTATCGGGCGCGGTGTTCGCCACCATCGCGCTCACCGGCCGCGGCAACTTTCCGTCCAAGCTGAAGACGCCGGTGGCCTCCGCCTTCGCCTTCGCGTCGGGTGACGTGAAAGATGCCTTCGACGTCGACGAGAGCGATCGCCTGGGAGGCACCCGCAGCTTCAACTACGTGGTGCGGCTCGAAGAACCGGGCGACGTCGACCTGGGCGCGATCCGCTTTCCCTTTTACGACCCCAAGGCCCGCACCTACCGCGTCGCGGCCTGTGACCTGGGGCACGTCGCTGTGACCGGCGTGAAGACGCCCGCCGCCGAGCGCGCGCCGATCTTGCCGCCGCTGCCGGCCCTCCGTACACGCCTCGAGTCGCCGGGTCGACGCACGCACCTGGTGGACTCGCCGTATCTGCTCGGTGGATGCCTGGTGTTTCCCCTGGGCATCGCGCTCCTGGCGGCCGGCGATCGTCTGCGGGCACGACGGCGCGCGGCGAAGGAGGCGAGCGGCCCGGATCTCGGCGCGCGCCGCGCGGCCCTCCGCACCGCCCAGGGGAACGGCGACCGCCTCAAGGCCGCGCGAGACCTCCTCGAGAGTGCGACGAAAGCGCGCTTCGGCGTGGGCTTGCGCGCGCTATCCCGAAGCGAGGCACAAGCGGCGCTCCGCGAAGCCGGCGCACCGGACGAGCTCGCCGAGCAGCTCCCACGCCTCTACGAGGAGGCTTTTCGGCTGCGCGTGGCCGCCGAGAGCGACGCCGAGATCGATGCCTTCATCCGCGACGTCGAGGAGGCGGTATGATCGGCCGACCGCTCGGAGCGGTCGTGATGCTGATGGCGTTGGCGTCCGCCTCTACCGCCGTTGCCCAGGCGCCGGCGCCCGCGAACGCCGCACCCGTGGTGCAGGCAACGGTCCCTCCCAGCACCGACGACGATCTGTTTCGCCTGGGCAACGACGCCCTCCAGGCCGGGCGACCAGCCGAGGCCATCGGCGACTTCGAGGCCCTCGCCGATCGAGAGCACGTCGACCCCGCCATCTCGTTCAACCGCGGTCTGGCCTACGCGGGTCGCGTGGCCATCGATCGCGCGGAGCCGGGCGACGTCGGTCAGGCCATCGCAGGCTTCGAGGAGGCGCGTGCGCTCACCCGCGACGACGCTCTGCGCGACAGCGCGGACGCCAGCATCGTCGCGTTGCGAACGGTGGTGGCCAAACGCGCGGCCCGCTCCGGTGGCTCGGTGGTCACGCCGGCCACGCCGGTGAGCCTCGCCATCGCGCAGTCGCTCGGCAAGAGCGGTTGGGCGTACGTCGCGCTCGGCGCGAGCGCGCTCCTGACCCTGGCACTGTTCTTCCGGTTGCGACGTGGCACCGGATCGCGCTTCGAGACCGCGGGGAACCTCGGCATCGTGCTCACGGTTCCCCTCCTCGCCGCGGGGCTGGCCTTCGCGTATGTCGAGCGCACAGACCGCAGAAGCGGGTACGACGCGGTGGTGATCCGCGAGCGCATCGAGGTGCGCGACGCTGCCGGCAAGGTCGACGTCGTGTACGAGGGCGCCAAGGTTCGCGTCACGAGCGACGTCGGCGACCGCGTCCACGTTCGCTACGGCGAGCTCGAGGGCAACGTCGATCGCACCTCGCTTCGTCGCCTCGCCAGCCTCGATTGACGCGCCTCGTCGACGTGGCGCGCTTCGATGCACGCGCCGTCGAAAGCATCGCGCGTGCCGTCGCATTTGACCGATTTTCTCTTGAAACACGGTCTTTCGTACCCACGCTTTCGGACATGCGCGAAGCAGTCTTCGCGCTTCATGAAAGGAGCCCCGGATGCTTACCGGGTCGTTGGTACTCGTCGGTTTCGGAGTGCTGGTCGTTCTCATTTTGTTGAGTGGTGTTCGCTACATTCCAAACGATCGCGTGGGCCTCGTGGAGAAGCGATTCAGCTTCCGCGGTTCCATCAAGGGCGGTCTCATCGCCAAGCACGGAGAAGCCGGCTTCGCGCCGGACCTCTTGCGTGGTGGTCTCCACTATCTGCTGCCCTTCCAGTACCTCGTGTACCGGATGCCGCTGGTGACCATTCCCCAGGGCAAGATTGGCTACGTGTTCGCGCGTGACGGTCACGCGCTCGCGCCCATGCAGACCTTGGCCTCCAACGTCGCGGCCAACGACTTCCAGGACGCGCTGGGGTTCCTCAACGCCGGTGGCCAGAAGGGCCCGCAGCGTCAGATCCTGCGTGAGGGTACCTACGCCATCAACCTCGCGCAGTTCGTGGTGGTGACCGAAGGCCACGTCTACTTCCTGCCGCTCGACAAGTCCGAGGAGCAGAACTTCAAGGCCATGGCCATGGTCATCGCCCAGC
This sequence comes from Polyangiaceae bacterium, assembly GCA_013141295.1. Lineage (GTDB taxonomy): Bacteria > Myxococcota_A > Polyangia > Polyangiales > Polyangiaceae > JABFRG01. The sequence continues at coordinate 3,833 of JABFRG010000025.1, read as the reverse complement.
GCAACGGCTTCGAGCCCATCGTGATCCGCGGCTCCGACGATCTCATCGGCATCGTCACGGTGCACGACGGCGCGTCGCTGGCGCAGGGCGAGATCATCGCCCCGGTGGTGGGCGACGATCCCCACACCACGCTCACGTACCACAACAACTTCCAGGACCCGGAGGCCTTCCTCCGCGCCGGCGGCCTGCGCGGTCGTCAGCTCCAGGTGCTGGTGGAAGGCACGTATTACGTGAACCGCCTGTTCGCCACCGTGGAACCCGTCCCCAAGACCATCGTCGAAGTGGGGCACGTCGGCGTGGTCGTCTCGTACACCGGCCAACGCGGCGACGACGTCTCCGGCGACGCGTATCGCCACGGCGAGCTGGTGAAGAGCGGCGAGCGCGGCGTCTCCACCGAGCCGCTGCTTCCGGGCAAGTACGCCTTCAACACCTACGCGGGCAAGGTCATCATGGTGCCCACTACCAACTTCATCCTCAAGTGGACCAAGGGCGAGACCGGCTCGCACAAGCTCGACGAGAACCTCTCCGAGGTGTCGCTCATCACCAAGGATGCGTTCGAGCCCTCCCTGCCCCTCTCGGTGGTCGTGCACATCGACTATCGCAAGGCGCCCCTGGTCATCCAGCGCTTCGGCGACGTGAAGAAGCTGGTGGAGCAGACCCTCGACCCGATGGTCGCGGCGTTCTTCAAGAACGTCGGGCAGACCCGCACCCTCATCCAGCTGATCCACGATCGCAGCGCGATCCAGGACCAGTCGACCCTCGAGATGCGCGAGAAGTTCAAGCGCTACAACCTCGAGCTCGAAGAGGTGCTCATCGGCACCCCCGCCTCCTCGGCCGGTGATCAGGCCATCGAGCAGGTGCTCGCCCAGCTCCGGGCCCGGCAGATCGCCGAGGAGCAGGTGGAGACCTACGCGCGGCAAGAGCGCGCGGCGGTGAAGGAGCGCGAGCTCAAGGAGGCCCAGGCCCGGGCCCAGAAGCAGACGCACCTGACGGAGAGCGAGCTGTCGATCCAGATCGAATCGAACCAGGGCAAGGCCGCCTACCAGCGCTCGGTGCAGGAGGCCTCGCGGATCCGCGCCCTGGCGGAGGCCGAAGCCGAGAAGGTCTCGCGCATCGGTGTGGCAGAAGCCGTGGCCATCGAAGAGCAGGTCCGTGCTTACGGCGGACCCAAGTTCCAGGTGACCCGCGAGGTGATGAGCCGCTTCGCCGACGCCATCGCCCAGTCCAAGGTCGACGTCGTCCCCAAGGTGCTCATGAACAACGGCGCCGCAGGCAACGGCGGGCAGCAGAGCGGCAGCGTCCTCGAGTCGCTGCTGATGCTGATGCTCTCCGATCGCTTCGACACCAAGGACGCGGTCGGAAAGCTCCCGGAGGCTGCCCCGCGGCGGCCCGAGGCGGTGGCCTTGCAGTCGCAGCTGCGCACCGCCATGGGCAAGAACGGAACGCCCCCCGCCGCCACCTGAGCGAGCCTCGGTGACAAAAGTAGACGCGCCGTCCAGGAATTCCCGGGCGGCGCGTTTCTTCGTTCTGCGAAGGCTCAGCCGAGGGCGATGCCGATCTGCTTGCGCAGCTTGGTGTAGCGATCGGACATGACGAACGAGAGCAAGTCGTCCATGTGGTCCTGGAGGTGCGCCGGGTCCTCGATCTCGAGCACGCCGTGGGCGGCCCGGAGATCGCCGGCGAGCAAGAGGCCCGCCCGGGTGCAGGTTCGCTCCACCGCCGTCGACCAGCGCTGGAGGTTCGTGCGCCCACCCTCTTCCACGAAGCGGAGGAAGCCGCCGCGGAGTCGGTCGATCTGATTGGGCTCGAGGATCGGCTCGATGGCCTTGGCGATGGGGATCACCAGCTGCTTCACCTGGGCGTTCATGGGCAGGCCCGGGTTGCCGATGGAGAGCGACGCCAGGAACACGTCCTCGAGGCCGCGCACGCCGGGCACCAGGAGCTTCACGAAGTGCTCTTCGCGGTAGTGCGCCAGGTGGCGACCGGCGATGAACGCCAGCTCCTGCGCGCTGCGACCGGAGAGCGCCTTCTGCCCGATGCGCGACGAGGGCGGAACGTTGGGGACCATGTCGCAGAGGCCGGGGAGCGACGGGTCCACATAGATGGGCGGCGCCGACAGCCCGAGGATGGCCGCGGCCCAGTGGAAGCAGCGCACCGCCTGGATGGTGGTCTTCTCGGGATCTTGTTTGGCGGCCGGGTCGAGCTTCGGCAAGGTCTTGTCGCGACGGAGCGCCGAGAGCCGACCGAGAAGCACCGCCGACACCACCACCGAGAAGATCTCGCCGACGAGCGGCTCCTCCTCCGGGTGAAAGAGCAACCGGCGCCAGGCCTCCTGCGAGAGGGCGCTGGAGGGGCGAATGAGGCCGACCTGTTTGTGCTGGTCGTAGAAGCCCTTCTCCTCGGGGTTGGCGGAGCCCAGGTAGGCGAGCACCTGGGCGACCCCGAAGCGCCGCTCCGGGTCTTTACCGAGAATGCGGAAGAAGGCGTGGAGGCTGTCGACGTCCCGGGGGTCGTGCCGGAGGCGCCGGGCGAGCTCGCTCGGATCGTCGTCGACGATCTCGGCGGCGTCGTGGGTCTTGCCGAAGTCCGAGAGGTCCACCTCCACGTTGACGTGGGCCTGCGCCTCCTCGAGGTCGCGCTCGAGATCGCGGATGCGCGCTTCCAGGAACTTCACGCGTCGCTCGAGCGCCATGGTGCGCTGATCGGTCGCCGGCTCGAGGGGCACGATCGACATCGGCGGCGGCGCCATGTCCTCGTCCGAGAGATCCTGGACGATGATCTTGTGGCGGGCCTCGTAGGCCGCTTGGAGCGCCGACTCGAGACGCCGCAGGCGCTCGCGGTCGAGCCCGAAGTTGTCGGCCATTTTGTCGAGGCGACGACGCTCTTCGGCGGTGATGACACCGTCCTCGATGACCTCGGCGAAGAGCTCCTCGTACATCAGCTCCAGCCGACCGAGACGGACATTGCCGCCGCTCTCTCCGTGGGCAAACTGCCCTGAGTGCTCGAACTCGCCTTGGCTCATCGAAGTTCCTCCGGCGTCGAATGTACCTGCCTGCCCGGCCGCCGTCTCGTCCAAGAAAGCGCGATGAATTTCTTGCGCGCGCGCATTCCCCCACATGCGCGGGCCAGCGTCCCGCGCTGCATCGCGCGCGGTGGGTGTAAATTCACTTCGTTTGCCCAGCGTTGGCCGTTACACTGTTCGTCAAAGTGGCTGAATCGGTAGATGAGCTCTACGTCCGGTGGCGAAGCCGCCGAGATCCTGCGTCCACCCTGGCCCTCTGCGAGGCGCTTCGGGCGGATCGTCGTCCGGAGCTCGTGGAGGCGGTCGGCGAGTACGTCCGCGTGGAGCTCGCCGACAACGTGGCCGCGCTCCTCTCGACGGCACGCCTCTTTCTCGACAGCGGTCGCCTCGCCGATGCGCAGACCGCCCTCGTAGCGGCCGGCAAGGTCGCGCCGCGCGACGCGGCCGTCTATCGCTGGCTGGGCGAGGTGCTCCTCCGGCGCGGCGACGCGGAGCGCGCCGAGAAGGTCTTCGAGCGCGCCATCTCGTTCGGCGCCTCGGACCCCATGACCCGCATGTGGCTCGAGCGGTCCATCGGCCTCAAGAGCCTCCAGGCCGCCGAGGGCGCGCGCCGCGTGGCCGACGAGATCTTGCGCATGGCGCCGCCGCCTGCCCCCTCCGCGGTGCCGCCGCCCTTGCGCGCGAACCTCCTCGACGACGAAGAGGAGGATCCCACCGCGGCCCATCGGCGTCCGTCGAGCCGGAGCCAGCCGCCGCCCCCGGTACGCGCGGCTGCGTCCATGACCTTCGGCGGTCCCCCGCTGGTGGCCGC
>JABFRG010000133.1 GCA_013141295.1 Polyangiaceae bacterium | reverse complement strand
GGCTCGCCCGCTGTCGGCGCCACCGCCACCGCCGCCGGACTTCGAACCGCCGCCGCCGCTGCTACCGCCGCCGGCTCGCCCGCTGTCGGCGCCACCGCCACCGCCGCCGCTGCTGCTACTGCTACCACCGGACTTCGAGCCACCGGACTTCGAATCGCCCGATGAGCTGCCGCTGCTGCCACCAGACCGAGACCTGCCGCCGTGTCCCGCCGAGTCGTCTTTGTCCGACGGACGCGGCTTGGGGCGCGGGCTGCTGCCGTCGCCGTTCTTCTTGGCTTCCTCGGCGCGGCGCTTCTCGATGGCCTCCGCTTCCATGATCTCTTTCGCGGTGAATCCGTTCTCTTGGTAAAACGTCATGCGGTCGTTCTGCGGGCGCGCTTTGGGGCGCGGGCCCGACTTCTTCTTCTCCTCTTCGGCTTTCCGCGCCTCGTTCCGCTTCACGGTGTCCTCGAACCACTGCGCCTCTTCCTTGGTGTAGTGATGCTCCTCGTAATACTTCTGGCGCTCCTTCTCCAAGTCATCAGCCGTGATGATGGTGAGCCCGGCGAGAAGTGAACCGATCAGAAACATCATGGTGAGCCCCAGTGGTTCGAGGGCGGCCAGTCGCCGCCATCGTCGGCTGTCGCAAGTTGAGTGCCATTCGTGATTCCGCGCGCTTACCGCTGCCTCCACGGGATCCCGGCAAGGCGTTGCCGGCAAGCGCGGTGCAAGCGCGCTCCGCTCACGGCCCCGGGCACGCGTGGGCGAACATCGACGCGGGAATGCAACGCGGACCTCCACGCAGGCAGAGGCGCTGACCCGGGGGACATGCTCCGCAAGCGCCGTTGCGGCACTGCGTTCCTGTGGGGCAGCGTGTGCCGCAAGCGCCGCAGTTGCTCTCGTCGGTTCCGACGTCACGGCATTGCGCGCCGCACAGTCGCTGCGCAGGGTTGTTGCACCGGCAGCGACCGGCAGTGCACGTCGTTCCGGCGGCGCAGCTGTTGGTGCACGATCCGCAGTGCGAGGGGTCCGTCGAGAGGTCGAAGCAGCGGGCGCCACAAGCGGTCTTCGCGCCGCAGCCACAGGTCCCTTGCACGCACGATTGCGTTCCGTTGCAGGAATCTCCGCACGAGGCACAGTTCGAATCGGTCCCCACGCTCGAGCACGAGGGACGGGTCTCCGCCTTGTAGAACACGCCGATGCCCCCGTGCGCGATGTCGGCAAAGTGGAGCGGCTCGCTCGTCTCCACGGGATCTCCCGTTCCGCTCGGATCGAATGCGTAGGCGATCGGCCGGAGCGTTTGCGGCGAGGGACGACTCGGATTCGAGAACTGGATGAGGCTGATCAAGTTCCCGAACAAGTTGGTGGTCGCACGAGCATTGTCCGCACGCGAGAACGCGCAGGGCGCGTCGGAGCTGATCCAGTCGCTCTTGTCGCCACACTTCTGGAGCCATGCCTGGTCGTTGCGATCCGTGAACCCGCCGTTGGCGTAGGCGCGCGTGTTGGTGTTGAAGTCGCCGAGCACGAACGCCGTCGTCGCGACCTGGCGCTGCGCTTCGCCGAGAAGAAATTCCATCTGCGTCTTTCGATCCTGCGACTCGACCGTGGCCAGGTGAACCACGTAGAACGCCGCGGTGACCCCGCCCGAGGTCAAGCGCGTAAACGCATATCGCTTCGACGGAGTCGTGAGGGGGCCAGGGAAGTCGGCGCCGATGAAGCTGGCTTGGGTCTCTTGCCGCCAATCGGCGCCGTATACGAGCGCCGGCATCGATGTATAGTCGGTCGCAAGCCGGGGAATGGCGCGTCTGGTTTCGAACGGGGTTCCGTACTGCCGCTGGAGCTCGTCGGCGAGTGTGTGGGCGGCACCGCCCGGGAAGATGGTTGCTGGCGAGCCGCAGTCGTCGCAACCCCCGGTCTCCGAGATGGCCACCACCACCCGACGGCCGTTGGGTGCGGCCTGACGGATGCGCCCGGCAATCCCACGAATGGCCGCCGCCGTGGGATGGTCGCTGCCGCTGGCGTTGGTGTGGGCGGCGTGGTTCGGGCCGACGACGAAGAGCGCCATGGTCGCCGAGGCGAGGTCCACGGCAGCAGGAAACGTCGGCGCCGCTCCGCCGGTGGGGAATGCCGGATTGGCCGCCGCACACACGCCACGAGGGAAGGACTGCGGCGGGACGGGAGCGGCGTTCTTCTCCTCGACTACGACCCGGCACTTCATTCCCTGGAGCGCCGGCAGCCCGAGATGCACGTTGCACCGACAGTCCGATTCGCTGCCGCTGCCCCAGCCGAGTAGCTCGCAGTGCCCGCCCCCGTCGACGTGCGTGACGACGCATCGGTCGCGCACCTTCCCCGGGTGGCAGGCGCCGCCGACCGTACGGTCTTCCCGGAGGCCGCCAATGCCCCCGCCAACCTCCAGGATGGTGGCGTAGTTGATGTCCTGTGCTTCGGCGACTCGGTCGCTCCCGCCAGCGCAGAGCGCCACCGCGAGCGCGAGGCACAACAGACCTGCAATCGTTCGTCGAGTATTCATCATCATTTCTCCCGCGTGCAAGCACCAGCCAATCCTCTGTTGCCGCCCGGGCGCGATGTGAACGATCCATTCACGAAAACTTCGCGTCGAGCTCGGCTCCGGCGCCCGCCTTCGCGGCGACACGAAATTGACCATTGCCGCTTCCAGCACGAGACGTGAAAGTCGTGAATCGCCGTGGCAGCGTGCCACGCGCAAGGAAGCGGGGTCCTATGCCGAAGATTCGTGCGATTTGCTCGCTGATGGTGGCGCTATGCTGTGGTTTCGCCTGCGGTCGTGGGGGCGGCGCTGAGCCAGAAGGGCCCGTCGAGGTGGCCACCTCGAAACCTCCAGAGGCCGCGAGCAGCACCACGGCCTCGACGTCGACCGAGCCCGCCAGCGAAGTCGAGCCCGTGCTCCTAGAGCCGCAGGTTGCGGTGGACCAGGCCGCACGCGACACCATGCGAGCAAAGTTGCGCGAGCCGGCATTTCGCAGCCGGTTCAAGAAGGACCCCACGGCCGCCATCCGCGGCGAGGGCATCGACCTGGCGCCCGACGTGAAGCTCACGAAGCCCACCACGGAAGGCGGCGTCGATTCGCTGGCAAACCTCGACCGGTACAAGGACGAGGAGGAGCTCTCGGCAAAGCAGACACATCGCCCCAAGGACTGCCTGCGCCCTGGGGACGACTGCCCGATCCCCGGCGATGGTCCAGGGCCCAAACCGAAGAAGCGAGTCCGGAGCGTCATCGCGACATTCACGGTGGAGAAGCGCGGTTGTGGCATTCTCCCGGAAGGCGCCAAGGACAACGACTCGTTCTTCGTGCCCCTTCCGGAAGGACCGATCGACGCGGTCGGCGTCGAAGTGAGCTCGCAGGGCGGAGTCTTTGGTGGGGGCGCTTATGTTGCCGGCCAGGCCCGAACGCAACTTCTGATCAGCGACGGCAAGAAGAGCAAGCCGACCAAGAATGGCGCATTCGCCGTGAACATGCGCTGGTGGTTCAACGGTTGGTCGGAAGTGAAGTACACGATGAACGTCTACGTCCTCTCGTCGAAGGCATATGGCAAGGTGCCCGGCGCGAATCCGGGGAACCTCACGGCGCCGCACTGCCCGGTGAACAAGGGCCTCATCGATGCATTCAAGGAGATCAAGTGCGTCATGATCTACTTCGGCGGCAAGACCGACGGCAACGACTTCACGCCCTCCGGCTTCACGGCGTACCCGGCGCTCTGGTGCCCCGACCTCCCCAAGATCGGCCCGATCCCCGACCTGAAGTGCCCGTCGAGTGGAAAGGCTGGGGAGTACGTCTGCCTGCCCGACCTCTGCGGCCTCGCCCGTGCTATTGGGCTGCCCTGGCCGGGTTGCTGAGGCTGGTCCGTACACCCGCATGCACACGGTGTGCAGCTTCTTGCACACACCACCGCGCGCACCCCGGCGAAACGTGCGGGGGCGACCCATGGCCCATAGGTTGCTCCTGCGGCCCGCATGATCTTCCACAAGAGCGCGTGGGGCGCCGTTGCGCTCGGGGCCGTGTGCGCGTGCTCGGTGGCGAGCGCCGAGCCCGATGCTGCCGATGCGCGCCGGGCAGCGCCTGCGGTCGGCGATGACAACCCGCCCGACACGCGGCCTCCCCCGCCGGACCTGCTCTATGTGCAGCCGCAGGAGGATGCGACGCCGATCCTCGACTTTGAAGCGGCGCTGGGTGGGCTCGGCAACGGAAGTGCGGCAGACGCCGCGGCCATCGGCATCGCGTGGCTCGACAGCTGGAGCAAGCTGCAGACGGTGCAGACGGAAGATGGCGTCCTGAGCGCGTCGCCGCGCTTTGGCGCCGATTCACTCCGCTGCGAATGGCTCCGGGTGGTGAAGTCGGAGATCTGCGATGATCGGTGCGGCGATTGCGTCACGGGCCGCCCGGCGCGCGCGGAATCCGCGAAGGTGCCCTTCCGACTGCTCGCCATCGTGAATCGCGTGGACCTCGGCAGCGACGCGTGCAGCGAGAGTGGCGCCGAGGCGCGGCTCATTTACGTGGCAACGAGCCCGGAGACCGGTGCGCCCCTGGGGTTCACGACCATCCTGGAATACGGACTTCACGGCCCCACTCAGCAATGGGCCGCGCGCTTTCGCGCGCTGCGCGGCGCCAACGCGGCGCAATCGGCAGGGTTGCTGCGGGAGCTGGCGCTCGATCTGGTGCGGCAGGACCGCGGTCGCGCTTCGCTGCGGCGGGTGCGCACCAACGAGACGGCCTTCGGTGCTTCCGGGCAATGGGAGCTCCGGGAGTTCCGGCCGACGTCCACGCCCGACGGTCCGCGTCTCGCGCTCGCACCCCTGGGCGGCCCCCCCGGCGCAGCACTCGACGGAACCAAGGCCCTCTCGGGTTGGGTGGAAGCGAACCGGGCGTCCATCCGGCGCGGCGACAATCCGGTGCCGCCGCGCATGCAGACGCTCGCGATCACGCTCGCCAAGCCGACCTTCCGATGGTCGTCGACCACCGATCGCGATCTCGCGACGCTCTTCAGCCGCAACACGTGCAACGGCTGCCACGGCGGTGAGCGCCCGGCGGAAGACATGGCCTTTCAGATGGTCGCGCCGGTACGCCCGCCCAAGCCAGATCCGCAACCGCAGCCGTACTACGGCAGCGCGCCACCCGAGCCCGTCGGTCCGCCGCCGCTCACCATCCACGGCGTCGAGCTATCGCGGTATCTGGTGGACCCGACGAACCGCCAGGGCGACGAGCTCGCCCGACGCGAAGGCGTGAACGACGAGGTGCTCACCGCGCGCTGCACCGAGGAGCGCACGCACCGCATGACGGGGCGCCGAACGGTGCATTGAGCCGAATTTCCTTCGCGCACGTGGGCGGCGGCGTGGCACGAGTGGATGGCGTTGCGCCCGGCGGCCGTGCGGGCTAACGAGGGGGCACGAACGAGCGCATTCGAGCGCCTCGGCAACGGGGATCCTCAGCATGACCGACATCAGCCACCGCGAAGCCGAGCTGCTGCTGTACCAGACCGACGACGGTACGACCCGCGTAGAGGTGCGTTTCGAGGGCGAGACGGCCTGGCTCTCGCTGGGTCAGATGGCAGACCTCTTCCAGCGCGACAAGTCGGTGATCTCGCGCCACGTGAAGAACGTCTTCGAAGAGGGGGAGCTGCAGCGCTCGTCAGTAGTTGCAGAATCTGCAACTACTGCTTCCGACGGAAAGTCCTATCGCGTCGAGCTCTACAATCTCGACATGATCATATCCATCGGGTACCGCGTGAAGTCGCACCGCGGAACGCAGTTTCGGATGTGGGCCACGCAGCGTCTGCGCGAGTACATCGTCAAGGGGTTCACCCTCGATGACGAGCGACTGAAGCGAGGCGGCGGCGGCAACTACTTCGACGAGCTACTCGGCCGCATCCGCGACATCCGTTCCTCCGAGAAGGTGTTCTGGCGCAAGGTACTGGATATCTACGCCACCAGCATCGACTACGACCCGGCGGTCGAGGCATCGACCCGGTTCTTCAAGACCATCCAGAACAAGATGCACTGGGCCGCGCATGGCCATACTGCCGCGGAGGTCATTGCCCTGCGCGCTGATGCCGCCAAGCCGAACATGGGCCTGACGAGTTGGGCCGGCGAGCGGCCGCGCAAGGCGGATGTTACGGTTGCGAAGAACTACCTGGGCGAGGCTGAGCTCGACGCACTGAACCGCATCGTGACTGTGTACCTGGAGTTTGCCGAGCTCCAGGCGCTGAACAGAAAGCCGATGTACATGGCCGACTGGGTGGTGAAGCTCGACGACTTTCTCAAGCTCTCCGATCGAGACATCCTGCGTCACACAGGCAAGGTGTCGCACAACGATGCGATCGCGAAGGCCGAGCTGGAGTACGACCGATTCGCGAGTGCGCGCGCCGAGCTACCTTCCGCCGTCGAGCGCGACTTCGACGAAGCCATTCGCGACGTGAAGCAGCTCGAGACAGCGCGTCGCACCGCCAAGACCGAGAAAGCGCGCCCCAAGTCGAGGAAGAAGCCGTAACTGACTTAATTCTCAAGGTGGCCTGGAACCTCACGGAATCGTTCAGATCACGCGATTGTTCCAGCGCCGGAACGCAAGCTCCAGAAGGAGACCTGGCCACCGGCGTCGAGGACCACGATGGTGTGCAGATCGACCCACGCAACTGCGCATGCGAGCGCTTCGAGCTCGAGCACGTCACTCCGGACCGGCAGGCTGCGTCGTGCCCGAGACGGCCGACGCCACGAGCATGGCCAGGCCGCCCCGCCCTTTCCCGTCATGCGTAGCACTCCTTAGCTCACGGGCACTGTCCCGCCGTCGATCACGTACTCCGCTCCGGTGATTGCGCTCGCGCGCTCCGAGACGAGAAACCCGATCAGCTCGGCGACCTCGGCCGGCTGCGCGGGGCGCCCAAGGGGAATCCCGCCAAGCGCGCGCATCACGAGCTCCTTCGCGCCCGCCTCGTCGGTCCCGTTCTTCGACGCGATCTCGCGCAGGAAGTCGCCGGAGGCCTCGGTCTCGACCCAACCCGGTGACACGCGATTCACGCGTACGCCATGCGGCGCGAGCTCCTTCGAGAGCGCCTTGCTGTAGTTCGAGAGTGCGGCCTTGGCCGAGGCGTACGCGGTCGTCGACTCGTGAAGCGGGAGCTGCCGCTGGATCGACGTCACGTGCACGACCGCGCCGGCCCGGCGCTCGCGCATCCCGGGGACGAGCGCCCGATCGAGCCGCACCGCCGCCAGCAGGTTCAGGT
>JABFRG010000499.1 GCA_013141295.1 Polyangiaceae bacterium | reverse complement strand
GCGTCGATCTCGACTCCTGCTGGTACCTCTGCGACACCGATGCCTGTCGACGCGGCTGCCTGGGAAAGCCGGGCGGCACCAAGTTCCAGGCCTATCTGGAGTGCAGCTGCGGCCCGTGCGCGGCGCTGTGCGGCGACTGCGCGTCGCTCCCGCCGAAGCCCCGAAGGCTCGACGCCGGCGTCGATGCGAGCGCTTCGGATGCTCGCGACCGCGCTGCGTCGATGCCCGAGGTCGGGTGCTCTGCCGCGGGCTCGCCGTCGTCGCTGCCACTCGCTGCGGGGCTCGTGGCGGTCAGCGTGGCTCTGCGTCGTCGTCGTCGGCGTGGCGCTGCTCGTAGCTAGCGCCGCCTTCGTACGCGGCGCTCGAGATCGCGGAGCCACGCCGGCTCGAAGACGCCGTCCACCCGGATGGACCAGCGGAACTCCGGCGCCGCATCGACGCCGTGGTAGTCCATGTCGTTGAACCAGAAGAGCCGCGCATCGATGGCGAGGCGCGTCTCGCCGTCCTCGCTGGCCAAGGTCAGCTTCTTGCGCGCGTCCGGGTAGATGCTGATGGACTGCGGCACCGAGAGGGTGCTGCCGGGCTCGCTGTCGCGGTGAAACGGCGCGTGGTCGCTACTGTGAACGCCGAACAGGACCGCGCGACCGATCTCCCGGAAGGGGAGCGATCGCAGGAAGGCCAGCGTCTTCGGGAACGCGGCTTCGGCCTCGGGCGCGAAGGTCTTGCCCGCGCCGGAGTGCTTATCGTCCCAGCGATCGTTCTCGAGGAAGTGGTAGCAAGTCTTCCACGGGAAGTAGACGCCGTGGGCCATCTCGAGCCAGCGCTCTTGCTTGCGCGACAGGGGGCGTTCGGTCTCGTCGCCGAAGGTGCGCGGCGTCGTCCGCGGATCGAGCTTCGCGTCCCCGAGCGCACAGAACGTGGCGAAGTCCTCGTCGCGCATCGCCTCGAGCACGAAGTTCACGTCCTTGAACCCATCGTCCATGACCCACGGCGCGCACACGCCCATCCACTTCAAGCTTCCGCCCGTGTAGCGCGGCGCAACTTCCAGGAGACCGAGGGGAATCTCCGCGTGCACTGCGGGCAGCGCGGTGGCATCCACCGAGCCCTCCAGGTCCACGAAAGGGAGCCCCCAGATGCCGTGAAAGGTCATGGGTACGAGGTTCTCCCACTTTTTCGAACGAGGCGCCCAAACTTCTGGCGGCCACTCGTGTCGAACCCGAAGCTCCATCAGCGGGAAGAATCCTTTCCCAGCTATCTTCCGACAGTTGCGGCGCGGCCTTCGAAATCGACGGCGGGCCCGGAACTTCGTTCGGTTCGTGCTGTCTGGATTCATTCTGGCGCATCGATCGGCCGTGGGCTTCGCTCACGAGTTGGTGCGCCGCGGCCATTTGGCCCCTATGCTCGGGAGTGGCATGAGCCTCCGCCTCTGGAACATCGGGATACTCCTCGCCTTGGGACTCTTCTGGTTGGCCAGCGGCACCCAGCGAGAGAAACCCGTCCTCGCCGGCGGTCCGTCGGACGCGGTGCGCACGCTCGAGAGCGATCTCGTCAAGGCGCCCGGCGATCCCGCACGCATTCGCGCGCTCGCTCAGGCGTACCTCGACGCCCGCGCTTCGGGCATGGCGGTCGCCACCCTCGAGCGCGCCCCGGAGGCGGTTCGCGCGCAACCGGAGACCGTGCACATGTACGCCCGCGCGCTGCTCGACCAAGGGCGCGCCAGTGAGGCCCTCGCCTCGGAGCGCAAGGTGCTCGCGGCCTGCAACGCGGGAACCGATGCCGCCACCCACACCTGCTCTGGCTGGCTCCTCGCTTCGGCGACCCGCCGCGCTGTCATTCTCCAGGAGCTCGTCGACATGGGCATCGAAGATCCGAACGCCCATCCCGAGGCCTCCTCGCTTGCCTACCAACACGTGACGCGCGAGGCCCGGCTCGTTCCATGAGCGACACGCAGAGACCCGACTCCAAGCGCCCGTCGATGCTTCCGTTGGCGATGGCGCTCACCGGCAGCCTGGCCATGGGAGGAACCGGCTGCTCGCTGGTGCAGAAGACGGCCAAGAGCCCTTCGGTGCGTCCCGCCGCCGCCGGCAACGCGGATCCCGAGTCGCGCGAGCTGCCCGCGAGCCTGCGCTTCTCGCCGCCGCTGGCCATCGCCACCCAGGACGACGCCATCGTGCGCCTCGTCTCCGGAAACCAGACCTGCACCGGCACCCTCATCGACGAGGACCTGGTGCTCACCGCGCATCACTGCGTGGTGGAGCGTGGCCCCAAGGGCGAGTTCCTCAAGACCCAGCGCGCGCCGGCCTCCATCGAGGTCGAGCTGGGCGGCGACTACATCGCCTGGGGTCGGCTCAAGGCCCGCGCCATCGTGGCTCCGCCCTGCGGAGAGCAAGGCGGCGACGGCGACATCGCGGTCCTGGTCCTCGAGCGCAAGCTGGTGGGCGTCCCCACCATGAAGGCCCGCATCGGCGCGCCGCCCCGCATCGGCGAGCCGCTCGATCCGGTGGGCTTCGGTCGCTGCGCAACCTCGCAGGGGATTCACCGCATCGCCCGCGGCGGTGGCCCGGTGCGCGCCATGACGGCGGAGACCATCGAGATGTTCGCTTCGGTGTGCCCGGGCGACTCCGGTGGCCCGGTGCTGGCCCGCGGCTCGAGCGAGATCGTCGGCGTGGTGAGCCTCAGTGCCATGGACGGCGACGAGAACACCAAGAGCGCTTCCATCATGGCTCGGGTCGACGCCTACCGCTCGGTGTTCGCCCATGCGCGCATGATCGGCGACGGCCTGGCGCAGAACGAGCTCCCGCCGCTCTCCTGCGCGCCCTGACTCCGCGCGTCCGGTGAGCGATCCGCAGGAGGCCCAGCTCGTATCGCTGGTTCGCGGCGCGCCCTGGCTCCTCCGCGCGCTGCACGCGGTACGCGAGCTGGGGCTTCGGGATTGGTGCATCGGCGCCGGCGCGGTGCGCAATCTGGTGTGGGACGCCCAGCACGGGTTCGCCACGCCCTCGCATCTGCCGGACGTCGACGTCGCGTACTTCGACGCTACGCATCTCGATGCGGAGCGGGACGCAGCGTTCGAGCTTGAGCTCGCGCGGGCGATCCCGGAGACCACCTGGGATGTGACGAATCAAGCGGCGGTGCACACCTGGTACCAAGCGCGCTTCGGGCGCGCGGTCACCCCGTTGCGTTCACTCGCCGAGGGCGTGGGCACCTGGCCCGAGTACGCCACCTGCGTGGGCGTCACGCTGCGTGCCGACGATGGCATAGACGTGGTGGCGCCGCACGGCCTCGGCGATCTCTTCGCCATGGTGGTGCGCCGAAACCCCTCGCGCGTCACCGCCCTTGCCTACCGCGCGCGCGTCGCACAGAAGCGTTTCCACGAGCGCTGGCCCCGCGTCACCGTCGTCGACTGAAGAGCCCGAGCCCGAAGGGGACTCGCGTTGACACCTTCGTCCGCTGCGGTACACCGCCCCGATGTTCGTCGAGAGCTTTGCCGGTGCCCACGAGATCGAAACCGTCGCCGAGCTCGAGACCCTGATCCATACCCAGCATCGAAACGATGCCAACAATCTGTGGATATCCCGCACCAGGGGCTCCCACCCGGTGCTCGCGATCCTGGTGCGAGCGAACCAGGCCAACGTGCACTACTTCCCGGAGCCCGGTCACCCGGGACACGTCGCGCGCAACCCACGGGTCGACGCTGCGGCCCCCGACGTGGTGTTCTATACGAACACCGACACCGAGAAGATTGTCGCGGGGGCCGCGTGGGTCGTCTCGCTCGAAGACGCGATTGCTGCGGCCCGTGCGTTCTTCGCCGGCGCGACGCTCCCCGGGGGCCTCCACTGGGACGAGCTATGAACGGGAGCCCGAGCTGATGGTTCGGTGCACGCGCACCGGGAGACGACCACGAACGGCGGTCGAGGCGCCGAGAACACGAAGAGCGCGCGCACTGGCCGGGGTGGTGTTCCGGTCTCGCTCTACCGCGCCGAAGTGGTGCTCACGCCCACGGTTCCGCCGTCGATCACGCGGCCCCAGCCCAGCTCCGCAAGCTTCGGTTTCACGGCGTCCCGCGGCCCCATGACGATGAGGGCTCCGCGCGCTGCGGACAGGTAGTTTCGCCCTACGGCAGCAACCTGGTCTGCGGTCACCGCCATCACGATCCGCTCGAAGGTCGCCGCGCGAGCCAGCACACCGTGCATCATCCAGTCGAGGATGCGCGAGCTCATCCACTTCGGACTTTGAGCCGCGCTGACAAGGTCGAACACGACGCGACGTTGAGCACTCTCTAGCTCCTCCTGTGAGGGCAGGGTCGACATGGCGTCGAGCTCTCTCGAGAACGCGAGGAGGACGTCGCCCGTCACGCCGGCCTCGGAGCTACCCCAGAGCTCGAGCCAGGAGCCTGCCAAGCTGTCGACGCGAGCGAGACCGAAGTCGTCGGTCAGGCGCCTCTCGAACTCGAAGCGATGCCGAAGGCGAACGGAGAGAACTTCTCGTGCCACCAGCGCGTGGACCCATTCCTCGCTCTCCATCGAGGGCAACGTGAGGCCCCAACGAAAGTTGCTCGAGCGCGCTGCCGGCTCATTGAAAAGCAGCAAGCTGCGCGGCACGACCCGCATCGACGGTGGTGCCTTTCTGGGCTCGTCGTGCGCTGTTTGCTTCCACAGGCCGATCGTCCGCGCGAGTGCCTGATCCAATCCAGGGCCGCACGCGCCCGCCGCAGCGACCAACGTGTTGTCTGGTTGGAGGACTTGCGTGTACGCAGACACGGACACCTGGAAATCGAGCTCTTCGAGAGTCTTGGCATCTCCTGCGGCTCGCACGTAGCGATGCTCATCGCCCAGCAAGGCACGCTCGACCTCCCTGTTCAACATGGTGTTGCGGACTCGCGTCGACCAGTCTTCGTAGAAGGTTCGGAGCTGCGCTTTTCGATGCGTGAATCGTTCGGGATCGAGGGAAGGCGTTTGCAGGATGCTTGCCGCTAGCGACGTCCCCTCCACTACCGCCGCCGACGGTAGTGTCACCTGCAACTCGAACAGGTCGTGCTTTGCCGTGACATCGAGGACTGCCCGTATCCGGTCGAGGTCCTCGTTGAACCTGAAGCCGCTGGAGAAAGAGGAGCCGTCTTGCATCATCGTCGTCAGGATGTCGCTCTGGTGTGGTCGCACCACCAGACGATCGTTGCGAAGGCCGAAGTCGATTGCACACTTGGTCGTCCAGGGGAGCTCCAGCACCGTCACCTGGATGCCGTTGCCCAGCACCCACGCCCGCAGCGGAGGTAGCTCGAAGGGCCGCGGCGCGAGGGCGGGTGGTGGCTCGAGGTGCGCCGTATCCTCGGCGTGCGCAGGGACTTGTCGGCTTGGCTGTTTCGATGGGGCTGCCGCACAGGCGGAGATCATCACGACCAGCGGCGCGATGCGTGCCATCATGGCAATGCCGGTCGCTCGGTACGCGAGCGCGACTGAAGTTCGCCGGCGACGGAAGCGCCGGGTGACCGACGCACCACGGCCACGACCTGGCTCGCGGAACGAAGCATTGCGAAGGCCGCGCGCACCCCCGCACGCGTCGGCGTCGTCATCGATGGGTAAGCCAGCGCGGTTGCGCGCGCGTTGAACGCCGAGCGTTGACGCACCGTCTCCAGCTCTCGATCCATGTCGGCGTGCACGATGGCGCGATCGATGGTGCGATCGGAGAGGTCGGCGGTGCTGCCTAGGAAGCCATTCAGAGCTGCGAGCGCCTGGTCGACGGTTCGATTCTTTCGAACCTTCAGCACGATGCGGAGCTCTGGATTCAGCTTGCGTCGATAGAACGACGCTTCGGCCGCTGCCACCGTGTCTTCCAGTGCCCACGAGAGTCTACTGCCCGAACCACTGCCCAGCGCAGACTCCAGCGCGAGGAAGGCCGCGACATCCACGCGCGTGGGCAATCGATACGCAATGGATACCGACTCGAGATCGACGTTGGCTGTGTATTCCAGCCTCGTCTCGAACGCGCGGTCCAGCGGTACCGGACGAAGATCCGGTTGGCCGGCGGGGATGCCCCCGAAGTACCTCCCCACGAGCGCGAGCACCTGTGCCGAGTCGAAGTCTCCCACCAACGAAATGGTGGCGCGGCTCGGGACGTAGAGACGTTCCGCGACCGCGCGAACGACCGATGCACTCGGGAGAGATGGGCCCAGACCTCGTGGTGCGTCGTGATACGGGTGCCCGGGCGGATACAGCTCGCGGCGGAAGACCTCCTCGAGTGCCCCATCCGTGACCGACGATACCCGTCGATTCGTATCTTCACGCGTCAGCGCGATGGTCTTGGCAAGCTGTGCGTCGTCCAGATGGCCGGAAAAGAATGTCATCTGTTCGCTCCACAGCCACAGTGCGAGGTTCCAGCGACTCGCAGGCAGTGAGACCGAAAACGTCGTGTCGTCGATGCCGACTCCCCACGTGGAATCGACAGCCCCGGCATTGAGCAAAAGACGCGCGTACGCTCCCTCGGCGAGATGCGCCGACTCATGGAGCATCATTCGCGGGATGAGCAGGGTGAGCCCGGATGGGTCATCCTTGGTTCCCACCTCGTATCGAAGGGACGCGCCGACGATGGGCAGTCGATGATCCTCCGACAGCACCACCGAAAGCCCGTTGGCCAGACGCGTGACTGTCACCGGTGCGACGGACGTTGGCGACGCGGGTGCGCCCGCCCCTTGCGCTGCTGCGCCACTCGACCAGATGGCACCCGCCGCTACGATGACGATCGCCACGAGCCGCCCGAGGCGCCCGACACCCTGCCTCACGCGCATGGCTCGAACTCTACGCGGTTCTCGCTCGTCCGTCAGCCCGAGCCCGAGCCCGAGCCCGAGCCCGAGCCCGAGCCCGAGCCCGAGCCCGAGCTTGACACATTAGAACTTCCTTATATGTTGCTCGGCATGCCCGACATCGAGCTCACCCCTCCGCCCCTCACGCCCTACCTCACGGTCGCCGACGCGCGGGCCGCCATCGCCTTTCTCGAGCGAGCCTTCGGCGCCAAGGTCCTCAGCAAGAACCCCACGCCCGACGGCACAAAGCTCATTCACGCGGCGCTGCAGCTGGAGAACGGCGGCCTCGTGATGCTCAGTGACGACTTTCCCGAGCGCCACGGCGGCAAGCCCAGCGATCCGCAGGGTCTGGGCGGCGCGTCGGTGACCATGCACCTCGATCTTCCGGACGTCGACGCGGTGTTCGCGCGCGCGGTGCAGGCGGGCGCCACCGTGGC
>JABFRG010000430.1 GCA_013141295.1 Polyangiaceae bacterium | reverse complement strand
TCGGCACCTTCGGGCTGTTCGGACTGCTGTTCACGGTGCCCCAGTACCTGCATGCGTTGCAGGGCAACGACGCGTTCGCCACCGGCCTACGGCTGCTGCCGCTGATGGGCGGCCTGGTGCTCGGCGTCGCCCACGGCATGGACCTGGCGAAGGCCGCGGAGACCTTCTCGGTGCTCAGCGTCGGTGACGCGCTGGTCTCGCAGATTCCCTCGCTCCTCATGTCGGCCGCGTCCGGCATGGTGGTCACCCGCAGCGCCACCGGCGAACAGCTCGGTAACGCCTTCCGCTCGCAGCTCCTCGGGCGCAAGAAGCCCATGTTCCTCACCGCCATCATCCTCGGCGGCCTCGGCCTCATGCCCGGCATGCCCATGCTGCCCTGCTTCGCGCTTGCCGCGGTGATCTTCGTGGCGGCCCGCAAGCTCCCCGCTCCGGGCACCGTCGCCCCGCCGGTGAGCGGCTCGCCGGAGGCCGCGCTGGCGCAAAAGAACGACGCGGTGAACGACGTGGAGACCGCCCTCGCCCTGGACGTGCTCGCCCTCGAGGTGGGCTACGAGCTCGTGTCGGTGGTGGACGTGGGCCGCGGCGGAACGCTGCTCTCGCGGGTGGCCTCGCTCCGCACCCAGCTGGCGAAGGAGATCGGCGTGGTGATCCCGCCGGTGCACGTGTGCGACAACCTCGAGCTCGCGCCGGGCGCCTACCGTGTGATGATTCTCGGTACAGAGGTAGCGTCAGGGATTTGTCGCAGCGGCAGGCTCTTGGCGATGGCCACCAACGGGTCGGTGCCGGCGCTCGAAGGCGAGACCACCAAGGACCCGACCTTCGGCCTCCCGGCCCGCTGGATTCACGAGCGCGACAAGGAAGTGGGCGAGGCGCTGGGCTACGCGGTCGTGGACCACGCGACCATCGTCGCCACGCACCTGGGCGAGGTTCTCCGCGCCAACGCCCACAAGCTCTTCGGTCGCCAGGAAGCGCAGGCGCTCCTGGATCTGCTGGCGCGCAACGCGCCGCGCCTGGTCGACGACGTGGTCCCGACCTTGCTTCCTCTGGGTGACGTGCTGCGCGTTCTCAAGAACCTCCTCCGCGAAGGCATCTCCATTCGCGACATGCGGACCATCATGGAGGCGCTGGCCGATCTGGCGCCCACCGTGAAGGACTACGAGCAGCTGACGGAGATGGTCCGGGAGCGCCTCTCGGCGCAGATCACCGCGCGCTTCAAGGGCGCCGACGGCGCCATCACCGCGCTCACCCTGCACGCGCGGGTGGAAGAGGCGCTCCGCAACTCGCTCCGCGACATCGCCAACGGAACCGGCGGCATGCCCGACCCGGCGCTGCTCCGCAACATGGCGCAGGTGGCCGAAGCTTCGCTGGGGAAGTTCGAGGCCATGGGCGCCCAGCCGGTGGTCATCTGCCCGCCCGATCTCCGGCGCTTCGTGCGCGCCATCTTCGAACGCAAGGTGCCCCAGCTAAACGTCGTCTCGTTCCGCGAGGTCGACACCAGCCTGGCCCTCAATTCCGTGGGGGCCCTCTCGTTTCCCTCGTGACTCCGTCATGCGCCTGACCCCGTCAGGCACGTGACCCGCCCGCTACCGCCACTCGCTCGATGTTCAAGGAGCCCACTGTCATGACGCCGCAAACCTTTCGAGGAAAAACCCAGGACGAAGCCCACGAGCGCGCGGAAAAAGCGCTGGGCGAAGGTGCCGTCGTCCTCGCCACCCGTCGCGTCCGCAAGAAGGGTCTCGCTGGCGTGCTTGGTGCATCGGACATCGAAGTGACCGCGGTCGGCGCGGAAGAGGAGACCATGACCACATCGAAGCAGCAGCCGTTCGCTCCCGAGGTTTATCGCAAGCCCGCCGTGGAGGCGCAGCCGGACCCGGTAGCCCTGCTCCGCTCCGAGTTCCGCATCGAGATGCGCGCCATGAAGAACGCCATCGCCAAGCCGCCGGTCACCGCGCTCCCGGAGCTGGTGGCGGAGATGGTGGCCCTGCGCCGCGCCTTCGAAGAGCAAATGAGCCCCAGCGGGAAGCGCGATCGCTTCTCGGCGTTCGTCCAGGAGATGGGCCTCGAGGGCGCGCCCGCCAATGCCGCCGCCAAGGCCCTCCGCAAGCGTCAGGGCGACTCCAAGGAGCGCGCGGCCGAGGTGGACCTCCTCGAGTGCGTGCGCGACGCCCTGGCCGATCACCTGCGCGTCTCGGCGTTCCCGCTCTCGCGTGCGGTGCCGCGCATCATCGCGGTGGTGGGTCCCTCGGGCGTCGGAAAGACGACGACCGTCGCCAAGTTGGCGGCCCGCGCGGTGCTGGAAATGGACCTGACCGTCACGCTGGTGGCATGCGACACCTTCCGCGTCGGCGCGGTGGACCAGCTGGCCCGCTACGCGTCGGCTCTCGACACCCGTTTCCGCGTCGCCAAGACCCACGCGGAGTTGGCACGCATCGTGGATGAGTCCGAGACGGACCTCGTGATCATCGACACCTCCGGCCAACCCGACATCTCGCCCGACGGCATCGAGCAGTACTTCGCCCAGCCCAACACCTCGAACCGCGAGCGCGACGTGCTCCTCTGCATGAACGCCAGCACGCGCATCCACGACGCCAAGCACATCGCCAAGCTCTACGCGGGCCTTCACCCCACTTCTCTCGCCATCACCAAGATCGACGAAACCCCTTCCCCCGCCGGCCTGGTTCACGCCACCGCCGCGTCGGGGCTGCCGGTATCCACGCTGTGCTTTGGTCCTCGCGTCCCGGAGGACATCGGAAACGCAACCATGGGAGCCATGCTCGACCATCTCGCCCCGCTGAAAAGCGGAGGAGCCCGCCGATGAACTCGATGACCGCCTCTACCCCGCCGCCGGCGCCCCGCCGCGCGCTCACCCGTGCCGACTACGATCGCTTCCAGCCGCTCGTACGGCGCCTGGCGATGCGCGCAGCGCGTCGGGTTCCGAGCCACATCAAGGCCCAGGACCTCATGGGCTACGGTTGGCTCGGCCTCGTGGAGGCGTTTTCCCGCGCCGAGGCCACCATGGCCGACGAAGAGTTCGAAGCCTACGCCTCGTACCGCATCCGCGGCGCGATGCTCGACTACCTGCGCAGCCTCGACCCCATGGCCCGCGCGCTCCGCTCGCGGTCGCGCCACGTGAGCCGCGCCATCGCCGACCTCACCAAGTCGCTGGGCCGCCAGCCGGAAGAAGAGGAGATCGCCAAGGCCTTGGGCATGGAGCTCGACGCCTACCGCGAGACCCTCTCCGACATCGGCAAGGCGGGCATGGCGCGCCTCGAGCTCCTCGACCTCGACAAGGTCGATCTCGTCTCCGAGGCGGAAGCGCCGGACGAAGAAGTGAGCCGTCAGGGCATGGCCGGCCTCGTCGCCGGCGCCATCGACAAGCTGCCCGAGCGCCTTCGCCAGCTCCTGGCGCTCTACTACCAGGAAGAATGCACGCTGCGCGAGATCGGCCTCGTGCTCGGGGTCACCGAGTCGCGCGTCTCGCAGCTCCACACCGAGGCCATTCACCGCCTTCGGGCAGCGCTGCGGAGGGAGTAAGGTCATGGGTGACGGCATCTACGTCGCGCTCAGTGGCGCGCTCTCGCAGCAGACGGCTCTCGACACCACCGCCGAGAACCTCGCCAACGCTTCCACCGCTGGCTACCAGCGGATGCGGCCGGTGTTCCACGAGGCGCTCAAGCGCGCCATGGGCGGGAAGCTCCGCTACGAGACCCCGGTGGCCACCGCGGTGGATACCCAGTGCGGTACGTTTCGTCAGACCGGGCGGCCGCTCGACGTCGCGATGCCGCAGGGCGTCTACCTGGCGCTGCAAACGGCCCAGGGCGAGCGTTACACGCGAGCCGGCAGCATGACCCTCTCTGCCACCGGCGAGCTCCGCACCGCGGGCGGCGAGACGGTCCTCGGCGAGAACCAGACGCCCATCGTGGTCGACGGCGCCAAGGGCGGCGTGACCATCGGCACCGACGGCACCGTGAGCCAGGACGGCGCGGCGGTGGGCCGACTTCGCCTGGTGAAGTTCGACAAGCCCGAGGCATTGGCCCACGAGGCCGGTGCGCGCATGTCGGCGACGCCCCAGGCCGGCGCGCCTACCGCGGCGAGCGATCCCATCCAGGTGGGCGCGGTCGAGGAGTCCAACGCCTCGGTGGTTGGCGGCATGACCGAGCTCATCGCGGCCTCTCGCACCTTCGCCTCCTTCGAGAAGGCCATCGACGCGTTCCGCGAGGCGGACCGCACCATCGTCACCCGAGTTCCCACTTCCATCACCTGATCCTCCACGCACCGAACCTAGATCCCTCCCATGCGCATCGCTCCTCCGCTCCCCGCTCCTCGCACCGCACCGGCCACGCCGGTCCGTGCGGCCGCGCGCGAAGTGGAGCCGACGCGCACGCCGGTGAGCCGCACCGAGATTCGTGCAGCCCTCGCCCGCGCCCACCAGGAGATGACCGGACACGCCGCGACGCCGGCGCTCCTCGACACGCTCACCGCCCAGGCCTCGCTGGAGACCGCGGGCGGCGCCAAGATGTACAACTACAACTTCGGAGGCATCAAGGGCCAGGGGCCCAGCGGGCTCACCGCCAAGTGTCGCACCTTCGAGGTAGTGGACGGCAAGGAGGTCCACATTCGCGACGGCTTCCGCGCCTACACCTCGCTCGACGAAGGCGCCAAGGACTACATCGGCCTCATGAGGGGGCAGTTCAAGAGCGCCGTGGCCAAGGCCGAGACCGGCGACGTGCGCGGCTTCGCCCACGAGCTCCGGGAGGCGCACTACTACACCGCCAGCGAGGCCGACTATGCAGCGGCGCTGGGCGCACCGGCCACCAGCGGAGGCTCGCGCGGCTCACCACCGACCGGACGCCTGGGGCCACCGGGAGGAATGGGACCACCGCCGGACCCGCTGATTCCCTCGGAGATGCTCTCGGCCAGTCAGCTCACACGAATTCTCGATGCCGTATCGGCCTCGGTCGCCCAGATAGGCGCTCCGGTGGACGCCGGAGGAGAACGAGACGGATGAAAAACAAGCCATAAAGCCCGCAGCCCTCGGCATCGCGTCAGATTCATGACGCTTTTCCTCAAGGCCATAGCCCTGTCGCCGTTTCTTACTGACAAGAGCAATCGCTCTTCTCCGGCACCGAAAGGTCGTCCGGTTCATCTGTAAGGAGCACTCATCATGGCTATGTTCATCCGCACCAACGTCGCTTCGCTCGAAGCGCAACGTCATCTCTCCAAGACCCAGACCGAGCAGTCCGCCACCTTCCAGCGCCTGTCGAGCGGTTACCGAATCAACGGCGCAGCGGACGACGCTGCCGGCCTCGGTATCAGCGAGAACATGAACGCGCAGGTCCGTTCCTACGCCGTTGCCGAGCGCAACGCGATGGACGGCATCAGCATGGCGGAGACTGCCGACGGCGCTGCCGGACAGATGCACGAGATTCTCGGACGCCTCCGCGAGCTCGCGGTCCAGTCGTCCAACGGTTCGCTCCAGACCGGCGACCGCACCAACCTGAACACCGAGTTCACGTCTCTCCGCGGCGAAATCGACCGCATCTCGAACGTGACGAAGTTCAACGGGCAGTCGCTCCTCTCGGGCACCGCTGCCAACGTCGACTTCCAGGTCGGTATCGGCACGTCGACGGACGACAAGGTGAGCGTCAGCTTCGGCGGCGTCACCAGCACGACGCTGGGTGTCAACGCGTCGGTGGTCGACACCTCGGCCAACGCCCAGTCGGCCATCACCGCCATCGACTCGGCCATCTCCACGCTCAGCACCACGCGTGAAGGCTTCGGCTCGGGCATCAACCGCCTCCAGTCCTCGGTCTCCAACATCCAGTCGATGAAGACCAACCTCGCCGCCGCCCACAGCCGTATCAAGGACGTGGACGTCGCCGAAGAGTCGGCGCAGCTCTCGCGCCAGCAGGTTCTCTCGCAAGCCGGCGTGTCCGTCTTGTCGCAGGCGAACCAGTCCCCCCAGCTAGCCCTCAGCCTCCTCCGAGGCTGAAGGTGAGGTCAGGTGAGCTCCGAGGGTCCGGGCGGTTCAGGCTCCCCGCCCGGGCCCTCGGGGTCACCGGTCCGATTCTTCCAGGGTGAACCCTCCGCATGGAGGTGAGCCCCTGTCGCAAGAACGGACGCTCGAGAAAACCGTCGCCCGCGCGCCTTCGGTGCACGCGGGTAACGTGGTCCCCACAGGCGACCCACAGAATTTCTCTCAAGGACATCGGCGCACGCACGTTCATGTGCAGTGAGGGCGAAAGCCCGACACTAAAGGAGCCAAGCCAATGTCAATGTTCATCCGTACCAACACCAGCTCTCTCGAGGCGCAACGCCAACTCTCTCGCTCCAGCATGGAGCAGTCGAAGGTCTTCCAGCGCCTCTCGAGCGGCTATCGCATCAACAGCGCCGCCGACGACGCGGCCGGCCTCGGCATCACCGAGAGCATGAATGCGCAACTCCGTTCCTTCGCCGTTTCCGAGCGAAACGCCATGGACGGCATCAGCATGGCAGAGACCGCCGACGGCGCGTCCAGCCAGATTCACGAGATCCTCTCGCGTCTCCGCGAGCTCGCGGTCCAGTCGAGCAACGGTGCGCTCCAAGCGGGCGACCGAACCAACCTGAACACCGAGTTCACCACGATGCGCGCGGAAATCGACCGCATCTCCAACGTCACCCAGTTCAACGGCATCAACCTGCTCTCCGGCGCCAGCAACAACGTCGACTTCCAGGTGGGCATCAACACCACCGTCGACGACCACGTTACGGTCGCGTTCGGCGGCGTGAGCTCCACGGCCCTCGCCATCAATGCCTCCGCAGTGGACACGGTTGCCAACTCGCAGACCGCCATCAACGACCTCGATGCCGCCATCGCCGCCATGAGCACCCGCCGTGAGGGCTTCGGCGCCAGCATCAACCGCCTCCAAGCCTCGGTCTCCAACATCCAGTCGATGAAGACCAACCTCGCCGGCGCCCACAGCCGTATCAAGGACGTGGACGTCGCGTCCGAGTCGGCCTCCATGGCCAAGCTCCAGGTGCTCACCCAGGCTGGCGCCACGGTGCTCCAGCAAGCCAACCAGGCGCCGCAGCTCGCGCTCAGCCTCCTCAAGGGCTGATCGCGAATCCGTAGCCGTGCCCGCTTCTTGCAGCGGGCCCGGTACGCGGTGGCGCCGGCCCTTGCGGCGAGTCCCCGAACGAACGAAAGACGAGCACGATGGCAGCAATACAGTTCGGCGGGCTCGCCTCGGGCCTCGACA
>JABFRG010000545.1 GCA_013141295.1 Polyangiaceae bacterium | reverse complement strand
GGGTGTGATGAGCCTAATGGCGAGCGCGAAGGCGGGAGGGGCCAGGGGGAGGGAACGCAGCTGGGCCCTTCGTTCAGCGAAGTGGCGGAGGGGGTCCCTCGCTTCGCTCGGGATGACTCTTGTTTCTTCGAGGCTGGCGCGCACGCGCGTGAAGACTCGGGATGACCGCGTGGTTGTTCGAAATGCCTACGCACTCCGTGTGTGAAGACTCGGGCTACTTGCCGGCGTCGCCGCCGGTGGCGTCGAGGGCGTAGCCGACGCTGCAGGGAAGCGTGTTGATTCCGGCGGCGCTCAGATCTTCGCACTCGCTGCCGTCGCCGGCGGCGTAGGCGTAGCTGAGGGTACCGGTGAACTTGGATTGCGTGGCGTCGAGCACCAGGTCGACCGTGTCTTTGCGGTAAACCGTGCATCCTGCAACCTTCGCGGTGGCGGCGCGGATCACGTGCGAGCTCTCGGCCACGAAGCTGGCCTTGCCGTCGGCGGCCAAGGGAGAGGAGATGGGCATATCGCCTTGCGACCAGTAGAGCTTGGCGCTGGGCGTGGTCTCCTTGCGCAGCTCCACCCGGAAGGCCCAGGGCGAAGGCGCCTCGCCGCAGGAGCTGCTCTGCAGGGTACCGGTGACCGCGTAGAAGCCCAGCGATTCACCGGGGCGCCGGATGTCTTTCCCGCTGCAAGCGGCGAGGAGCGCGAGGCTCCCGAGCAGGAGGAACGTGCGAGAAGAAGGTGCGGGCGCGCGCATGCATCGAGCTTGAGCACGCGGCTTCGCCCCGGGCCAACTTCATCGCTTGCGGTTCTTGAAGGACATGAGCGGCTGATCGCCGGGGCCCGATACGTAGCCCTTGTCCTTGCAGAATCCATCGGGCGTGAAGTGCGCGTTCGAGTAGCTGGTGAGGTTGCCCAAGGCGCCCAGGTTCATGGTGTCGGTGCAGCTCGACTCGAACGACATGTCGAGGCACACGTCGCCCTGGCCCTGACCCAGGCTGTCGAAGTGGGCCTCGCACATGCCGCGCTTCTTGGCGCAGCCGAGGTTCCAGAGGAGTGCCGCCGAGAGGACGAGAAAGGCCGAGCTCTTCACGAGGTGCTTCATGGGAAGTCATACGAAGCGCCGCCCCCGCTGTTCCCCGGCAGCGGAAAACCCGAGGGGGCCGCGTCCGCATGGCATGAAATGCCGGTCGCTACCGGTGTGGCGAATCGCTTTTTCGGCGTCGACGCGAAACCGAGGGAGCCGGCGGTCGTAGGCCCTCTACCCACCCTAACTTTGGAGGTTCAACATGCTTCGTCGATTCGGCGCGCCCGTCGCGCTTGCGGGGATTCTCGTGCTTGCTGCCTGTAGCTCGACCTCGTCGGGCACCACCAGCAGCTCTGGCGGCTCGAGCTCCAGCAGCTCCGGCGGCTCCAGCTCCGGGGGGACCGATGGCGGTAGTGACGGCGGCACCACGCTCTACACCCGCCTCGGCGGCAACACCGGCATCAAGGGTGCGGTCGACGCCATCGTCGCCGACGAGGTCAAGGACCCCACCATCGCGGCCTTCTTCGGCGACAACGTGAAGAGCCCGCCGCCCGCCGGGACGCCCACCGTGGACCAGATCAAGGCCTGCCTGGTGAACCAGCTCGGCAACGCCGCCGGTGGACCCGAGAAGTACCCCGGCACCCCGGCCGACAGCGCAGGCTTTCAGTGCCGCGACATGAAGACCGCGCACACCGGCCTGGGCATCTCCAGCGACATCTTCGACAAGTTCGTCACCATCGCCGCCGGCACCTTGAAGCGCCTGGGCGTGGCCGACGCCGACATTGCCACCATCGGCGGCGTCCTCAACGGCACCAAGACCAGCATCGTCGAGTGACACCATGACGAAGCCCCGCATCACGCGCATCGTCGCCGCGACCGCTGCCACCCTCGCTCTGCTGGTGGGCGCCATCGGGCTGCTCCACACGCCCCTGGGAAAGCCCTGGCTCATGAAGATCGGGGGCTGCCCCATCGACGAGTCACCGGCCAGCGCAGAGAAGAGTCGCGTCAAGACGGTGCGCGTGGAGCGGGGCACCGAGGTCGCCCCGGCCCACGCCGCCCTCGGCTTCCAGCTGGAGACCCTGGATCGCGAAGGCGTCCGCGCCTGGGCCTCCGATAACAGTGTGCAATGCACCGAAAAGCGTGAAGCCACGTTCTTCGCCTGCAAGCACGTCTCTGCCGCTGCACTTCACCGGTCCACCGGCGCCGACGAAGTGGACTTCACGTTTCGACCCGGCGATCGCAAGCTGGTCTCGGTGACCACCTATCGCTTCGGTCTCTCGGTGGCCGAGGCCCGCAGCGGCTTCGACACTGCCACGGTGAGCCTCGCCCGGGATCTCGGCGAGGCCCACACCCGCCGTGACACCGAATCCCTCGCCGCCCCGTACGCCACCGCGTCCCTCGCCTATCGTTATCGCGATTTGCTGGTGGACGTGACGGCGACGAATCTACCGGGCAAAGGCGTGGGCCTCATGGAGAGCTACGTTTCCGCGGTCGATTAGGTTCTGGCGGCCCGTCGGTCCAGATATCCACTTACGAGCGCGGCCCCCAGCGCCCCCACGGTGATCAGCGCGGCAACCCAGGGAATCGACTCCAGCCCGCCGGTGCGTTCGAGGACCTGCCCGCCCAGGTAGGCGCCCGCTGCATTGCCCAGGTTGAAGGCCGCGATGTTGGCGGACGAAGCCAGGTTCGGTGCGCCCTCGGCCTGCGCCACCGCCCGGAGCTGGAGCGCGGGAACGACGCCGAACCCCGCCACGCCCAGCAGGAACATGGTCACGAGCGCCAGACCCTGATGGTGAATGGTGATGGAGAAGGCCGCGAGCACCACCGCGAGCAGCGCCAGAAAGCCGCACAAAGTGGGCATCAATGCCCGATCGGCGAGCTTGCCTCCGGCGGCATTGCCGACCACGAAGCCGCCTCCGAACAGGAGCAGAATGGCGCTCACCGAGCCCTCGGAGAAGCCTCCGATCCGCACCAGGAGGAGCGCGACGTAGGTCAGCAGGGCGAGCAGGCTGGCGTAGGTGAGAATGGTGACCGCGAAGACCAGCAGCACGCGCGGTCGAATCAAGACTTGCAACTCGCGCAGCACCGGTGCGGGCGCGCGCGCCCCCATGCGTGGCACGAGCACGGCGACGGCCATCAGAGCGAGCACGCCGAGCACGCTCACCCCCGCGTACGTGGTGCGCCAGCCCACCGACTGACCGACGAAGGTGCCGAGCGGCACGCCCACCACATTGGCCAGCGTCACGCCCGAGAACATCGCCGCGATGGCGCTCGCCTTCTGCCGAGCGCCGGCGAGCTCCGCCGCCACCACCGAGCCGATGCCGAAGAACGTGGCATGCGCGAGGGCGGTGATCACCCGCGCGGCCAGGAGCGCATGGTACCCCGGGGCGACCGCGCAGAGCAGGTTGCCCGCGACGAAGAGCCCCATCATCGCCAGCAGCGTGGTCTTCCGCGGGAGGCGCCGGGTCAGCGCCGCCATGAGCGGGGCTCCCACCACGACGCCCATGGCGTAGCCACTCACCAGGAGCCCGGCGCGGGTCGGAGAGACGTCGAGATCGCGGGCCACCCGCGGGAGCAGACCGACCATCACGAACTCCCCCGTGCCGATGCCGAAGGCGCCGATGGTGAGCGCCCAGACGGGAATCGGCAGTCGCTCGCGCGACCCCGAGGCCGCTTCGCCGGTCGTCATACGGTCACCACCACCTTGCCGAAGTGCGCGCCGCTCTCCAGGTAGGCGAGCGCTTCCCGCAAAGCATCGAAGGCGAACACGCGATCGATCACCGGCCGAAGCTCCAGCTGCTCGAAGGCGCGATTCATGGCTTCGAAGCTCTCGCGGGAGCCGACGCTGATGCCGTGAAGGCGCAGACCCTTTCCCATGATCGTGGGAATCGAGACCGTGGCTTCGGGGCCGGTGACGACGCCGACCATGGCCACGCGGCCCCCGGTTCGCGCCGCCCGGATCGACGTGGCGAGCGTGCGCGCGCCCCCGAGGTCGAGCACCAGATCCGCGCCTTCACCTTGTGTATGGGCACGCACCGCCTCGTCCCAGTCGGGTGTCTCGCGGTAGTTGATGCCCAGGTCCGCGCCCAGGGCTCGCGCTCGCGCCAGCTTCTCGTCGCTGTGACTGGTGAGGGCCACGCGCGCGCCGATGCGCTTCGCGAGCTGCAGCGCGAAGATGGAAACGCCGCCCGTTCCCAGCGTGAGCAGCGTCTCACCCGGGCGCAGCCCTCCGTGCACGAAGAGCGCATTCCACGCGGTGACGGCAGCGATCGGCAGGGTCGAGGCTTCTTCCCAGGAGAGGTGAGTGGGGACGGCGACCACAGCCTCCTCGCCGAACGCCACCAGCTCGGCGGCCACGCCTTCCGCCGAACCGCCCAGCGCTGCGCGGGCCTTCGCCGTGGTCATCGGTCCGGCCACGAAGTCGGGCAGGAAATTCCCCATCACACGATCGCCCACTTGCCATCGCGTCACGCCTTTGCCCACTGCCACGATCTCGCCGGCGCCGTCGGAGATGGGCACCTTCGGCTGCACGCCGTACACGCCGTGCACGATGGGGAGATCGCGGTAGTTGAGTGAGAGCGCACGCATCCGGACCAGGACGCGACCGGGGCCGAGCGCGGGCGTGGGGCGCTCGACGAGCGTGACTGCGTCGATGCCGCTGCGGGACGACTGAATCTCATGGGCTTTCATGGGCACTCCTTGTTCGTCGGACTCCTCCGACCGCGGGGAAGGTAGTGGCGCGCACACCGCTCCAGTGCTTCCTTTGCGTCGCGCCAACGGTTCCTCCCGCGCTACAATCCCGCGCATGCTCGATGGGCTCGGTGACATCCCGGTGTTCGTTGCGGTGGTCGAAACGGGCGGGTTCTCTGCGGCGGCGCGGCGCCTCGCCGTCACGCGCTCGGCCGTGGGAAAAGCCATCGCGCGCCTCGAGGAGCGGCTCGGCGCACGGCTCCTCCACCGGTCCACGCGGCGGCAGACCCTCACGCGCGATGGCCAGACCTTCTACGAGCATTGCCAGCGGGCGATGGCCGAGCTCTCCGCGGGCACGGCGCAGGTGGAGTCCGGACGCGGCACGGTGCGCGGCCGACTCAAAGTCTCGATGGCGGTGCTGTTCGGCCGCCTGTGCGTGGCACCCACGCTGATGCGCCTCGCCGCCAAGCACCCGGAGCTGGATCTCGAGCTGAGCTTCTGCGACAGGCCCGTCGATCTGGTGGAGGATGGATTCGACCTCGCCGTTCGCAACGGGCCGGTGGGGCAGGGGAGCGGCTTGACGGTCCGTCGCATCGCGCGCGAACGCACCTTCGTGTTCGCGTCTGCCGAGTACCTCGCGCGTCACGGAGAGCCCGCCACCCTCGCAGAGCTCGCCGATCACCGCGCGGTCGTCTACGCCCGCGGTGGTCGCATCCAGCGCTGGCTCTTTCCGGTCGACGAAGCCTCGCCCATCGCCGTGGCGCCTCCCGCGCGCTTCCGCTTCGACGATCTCGAGGCCATTGCCGACGCCGCCGTCGCAGGTATCGGCCTCGCGTGGCTACCCACCTGGCTGGTCCGCGATCGAATCCGCTCCGGCGCCCTCGTGCAAATCCTCCGCGAAATACCCGGTTATCAGACCGACGTACATGCCATATGGCCCGAGACCACCCATCTCGGAACCCGCGTCCGTGTAGCCATCGACGCCCTCGCTGCCGAGGTCCCCCGCGTCGCCCGCTGAGGGGCTGCGTCTCCGGGCCGTTGGCTTGGACAATCAAGAAGGAGAAACAACGCATGCGCAAATCGGACCCTCAGGGCATGCGGGTAGCCGACCGTCCTGTGACAGAGAATCAGGGGACGAGCTCCTTCTTCACCGTGGTCGCGGAGTACATGGGTGGGACGTACATCTCCCAAGTGCACGCGCGAGATGCCTACGACGCAGCAAACCGGTGGGCACGAAGTGCATCTGTGCGTCGAAGGTTTGGTGGAAGGGCCTTCGAGCTCGGGTGCCCCGTTGCCATCAAGCGCGCAAAGAACGTTTGGTGCGTGACCGGGCTGGGGCGCGCAACGGAGAAGCTCGTGCTCCTAAACATCGTCAAGACCTCCGACGACTGACCGGCGGCAGCCCCCGGTGCAAGGTCACGGGGACGGGCACGGTGGTCGTCCACTTCGGGTACACGGGACACCTGGGTATGCTGACGGTGAACCAGTAACATTGGTATGAAGGGCGACCGTCCCAGGACTTCAGACGGCCCAAACCGACACACAAAAGGACGACATGACCCAGCAAGGAAGCGTCATTGCGACGCGAGTGTTGACAACGGACACGGAAGAAGTCGTCTCCGTGACCATTTTTGCCCCGCGCAAGAGCGGGGAGGAGGAGTGGTCCTGTGAGTTCGCAATCGCGGGCGCCGGCCTCGACATTCGACGAGATTGTTCGGGCTCTTCCGATGCGCTCGCGGCCCTCCTGTTGTCGATACACGGGGTCCGTGCGCACCTGGAGTCGGCCAGAGTGGGTCTCCGCTGGGAGGACGGTGACCTGGGCGATTTCGGCATCCCGAGACCTATCCCAACATCCTATGGGCCCGCAGTCGAGGCCCGCCTGATCAAAGTCGTCAACGACGAAGTGGCGCGACTCAGCGCCATCAAGTGGGGGAAGTGAAGGGGGCACCCCTTCTTGCTGCTCGTCCGCTGTGCTTGCCTGAGGTAGCATCTTCCCGTGGGGACGATCCGCAGCATCACGGAGTGGGAGCGCCACGAGCGAAACCGCGTCACCAAATGACATCAGTTGATACTGCGTGGAGTAGACGCTCGTGCCCCGACGTTCCGCGACACCGCGGCGTCGCGGTCGCGGAACGCTGGTATTGCGCTTGTGATTTGCGAACTTGCGAAAGGATTGCGGGGCGATGAGCGGACATTCTTGGATTCTGGTTCTGCTGTCTCTACTGCCGATCGCAGGGTGCGGAGGCGCGTCGACCGGGCGTTCAGTCCAGAACGACACATTTGCTCCGCGTTGGCCTGAGGTTACTCCTGGCACCGATAGGCCTGGCCGCGAACTTCTCGAAGCAGCGACGCAGCACTACCGAACATTGCACAACTATCGCGACCACGGGTTCGTCGCGACCACAACTGCTGGTCCAACGACCCAGTCCGTGGGGGTCGAGTACTTCGATAGGGTGCATATCCAGCGGCGGCATGATCATGCGGCGAACGAGGCCGTATAGGTTGCGTGGAGTTCCTGGTGAAGGCCGTCGAAACGGCCCGAGAGAATGGCCGTCCGGAAGAGCATGACGGTC
>JABFRG010000528.1 GCA_013141295.1 Polyangiaceae bacterium | reverse complement strand
CTCGGTACTAGCACGTCGGCAGCGACGGTTTTCCTCGCGGTGCCCCGCGCCCGCGGTCGATTTCTCGGCGCCGGGGTATTAGGCTCCGGACCATGCGATCGGGTGCGCGGAGGTATGGCGCATGGGCCGGGATTCTGCTCCCGCTCCTCCTCGCATCGGCGCGCCCGGCCCGGGCCGAGAGCGATGCCCAAGCCCGCGCGCGCGTGGCCTACGAGCAGGGGCTGAAAGCGCACGCGACGGGCGATCACAAAGCGGCGACCCGGGCCTTCGCCGCCGCCGACGTCGCCGTTCCCAGCGACGAAGCGCTCGAGGCGGCGCTCGACGAAGCCGCCCTGGACGGCGATGCGGCCTTCGCCATGAACCTCACGCTTCGCGCCCAGGACCGCAAGGTGGACGAGCGCACCGCGGCCGCGGTCCAGCGCGTTCGAACCGCGTTTCGCGACCGCGTGGGCACACTCTCGGTAGACTGCGCCGGCGCGAGCATCTGTCGCCTCGCGCTCGACGCCGCCGCCGAGGACGACGCCGCGAAGCCCCGCTACGTGACCACCGGAATGCACACGGCTCGGGTGCGACGCGATGGCGCGGAGCAAACGACGACCTTCGACGTCGCGGCCGGGGAGACCCGCTGGCTGAAGCCGGAGGCGACGAAGTCTGCGGTGAGCCCGGTACCGGTCGATCTCTCCGGGCGCCGATCCACCCTGCGCGCGGTGGTGTTCGTGGGCGCGGGGCTCACCGTCGCCTCGCTGGCCGCGACCATCGTGTCGGGCATCGACGTCGTGGCCAAGCGGAGCTCGTTCCGCGACGGAGGCTGCGCCGCCGACGTCGCCTCGACGGCACCGGTTTCCCCCGACTGCCAGGGCGTCGCCGACCGCGGCAGCGCGGCGCAGACGCGCACCAACGTGCTCATCGCCGTCACCGCGGCGCTCGGCGTGGCGACCCTCGCGGTGGAGCTGTTTCTCGTGCCATCGCTTCCGAAGGCGAGGGTCGGCGTCGCCGCGGGCATCGGACGCGCCGACCTGAGCCTGAAGCTCGACCTTCCATGACCGCCTACCACGTGCTCTCCAAGCTCGCGTCGGGCGGCAACGCGACCGTGTATGTTGCACGCGCCGAGGGCGCGCTCGGCGTCGCGCGGACGGTCGCGCTCAAGAAACCCCACCCGCACCTGCTCGACGATCCCGAGTTCGAAGCTGCGTTTCGAAGGGAGGCGACCATCGCGGCGCGCCTCCAGCACCCGAACGTCACCGCGGTGCACGACGTCGTGGTGCACGAGGGCGTTCCCTGCCTGGTCATGGAGCTGGTGGACGGCGTCACCTTCTCGGACCTCATCCGTAGCTGGACCAAGGAGGGTGGCCAGAGCATGCTCGGCGCCGCGCTCGGGGTGGTCATCGACGCCGCGCGCGGCCTCCACGCCGTGCACGAGCTGAGGGGCGAAGACGAGGCGCCGATGGGTCTCGTGCACCGCGACGTCTCACCGCAGAACGTCCTGGTGGATCGCGGGGGCGTGGCCAAGCTCGCCGATTTCGGCCTGGCCAAGGCCTTGTTGCACGGCGGCGAGAGCTCCACCACCGAGGGCATCCTCAAGGGCAAGATCGGCTATCTGGCCCCGGAGTACATCCGCGGCGAAGCCATGGACCGCCGCGCCGACATCTTCGCGCTCGGCATCATGCTCTGGGAGGCGGTCACGCGGAGGCGCCTGTTCCGTTCGGAGCGGGAGCCCGACGTGCTCTCCAAGATCCTCACCATGCCGATCCCAAAGGTCTCGTCGAGCGCCGCGAGCGTTCCCCTCGATGGGCTGGACGCGATTCTCGATCGCTGCCTCGCGCGGAAACCGGGCGACCGCTTCGCGACCGCCGAGGCGGTGGCCGATGCGCTGGTGGCCTTCGCCGATGCCCGGGGCATCGACGTGGGTCCCACCGTCGTCGCCAGCTCTTTCCCCGACTCGCTGCGCGACTCGCTCGACGCCCGGAGCAAGAGCTTCCGTTCCTCTCCCCGGGACGCCACCGGGGTGGACCCGGCTCCCGCCAGCCTCTCGGTGCTCACCGTCACGCCGGCGCCCAGCACCGACCAGACGCAGAAGCTCGCGCCGCCGCTGGCTCCCTTCACCGACGATCAGGCTACCCGTCGCGATGTACCTGCGCTCGAGGTAGCCACCACACGCCCGCTCTGGACCGGCATCGGCGTGCTCGTCTTGCTTTCGATCCTGGGCGCAGGCGGGTGGATTCTCAACGCACGCTTCCAGGGCACCGAGAGCGTGTCGGTCGCCCCGGAGCGCCTCGCTGCCCCCAGCAGCACCGAGTCTTCGGTGCCCTCCGCCCGCGAGCTTCTGCCCGCCGATACCGGCCCGACCGCCATCGACACCGCCGGCCCGCGGCCGTCTGCGCTCCACATTGGCCACCCCACCGGCCCCAAGGCCAGCGCGGCCAAGGCCTCCCCGTCAGGGCCGCCCACGAGCACGGCGCCCACCGGGCCCCGTCCGAACCCCTATCCGTCGGCCTCGCGCTAGCCCCAAACAGGACGGGCCGCCCGCCCTTGAGACGTTCGGCCCGCTTTTTCAGGTACTTTCGGGGTGACCGACGGGTTTCGAACCCGCGACAGCTGAAACCACAATCCAGCGCTCTACCAACTGAGCTACGGCCACCGTGACGCGGAATTCCTACCTCAACGCGCGGCGCCGCGCAAGCCATCCTGCGCGCATCCGCACACGCACCGGCTCCCGGGTCAGAGCGCGGTGCCGCCGGCGAAGTCGCTGGCGAGGGTGGTCTTGACGGTACCGACGCTCGCCGGCTCCGAGAAGATGACCCCCAGCTCCCGATTTTCGTCCATCGAGGTCTTCGTGAAGTTGATGGACCCGACGTACGCGGTGGCGCCGTCGACCACCACCGCCTTGGCGTGGGAATCGAGGCCGTTCATGCTCTTGACCACCACGTTGCCGCGCTTCAGCCGGCCCAGCGCCGCGGTCATCGAGGGTTGCGTGGCCGAGGTTCCGTCGACCACCGCGCGAACCGTGACGCCCGCCTTCTGCTGGTCGATGAGCGCGGTCACGAGCTCGGTATCGGAGAGCGCTTCCGCAGAGATGTCGATGGTCGACTTGGCGCTGCGGACCAGCGCCAGCAGGCGGGCGCGGGCGTTGAGCGGCGACACCACGAGGCGATTGGCGAGCGAGAACGCCTGGCGGCCGAAGTCCGCGCTGAAGATGGCTTCGGCTTCCGCCACGTCGCTCGGCTGGCTGTCGACCACCAGGTACTCGCGGTTGTCGGAGGGCGAGGTGCGGGTGAGGTTCATGGTCATGATCCATGCCTCCTTGCCGTCGATGAACACGCCCTTCTCGTGGGTGTACGTGAAGCCGGGGGGCGCCCACACCACGTTCACGCCGGCGCTCTTGAGCTGGTTGTAGGCGGCGTCGTTGCTGTCGGCCGGGAACGGGTAGTTCTGATTCAGGATGACCTTCACCTCGCGGCCGGCGTTCTTCTGGGCGATGAGCGCGCTCAGGAACGTGTCGTTGGTGAAGAGGTACATGATCACGTGCACCGACGTCTTGGCGCCGCGGATGGCCGCGAGGAGCGCGCCGGCGTTGTCGGTCGGCTCCACCACCACGCGAACGCCGGTGCTGGGCGCGATCGGGCCGCCCCCATCCGGGAGCGCGCCGTCCGGGCCAACGGACGCATCGGCGGCCACCTCGGCGTCTGCTTCCGGCTCTCCGGAAGAGCTGGAGGACGCGGGCTGGAGGGTGGCCGTGCTGCAAGCGAGAAGGAGAAGGGCAAGGAGGCCAAGGCGACGCATGAGCGGCTACCTTGAAGCGCCTCGGGTTCCAGCGCCAGAAGAATCCCAATGTCTTAACCCGCCGGCAAGCGGTGGTACCATGGAGCGGGTGTTCCTTCCCCCCGCGGGCTTCGTTCTGGTGCACCCGATCACCGCCCGGACCGCCATCGTGGCGCGGGAAGGGAGCGCGCCCGGTGGGCCGCGATTTTTCGCCAAGCGCGTGGCCTCCGCGCACCGCGGCGTCGCCGAAGCGCGGGAGATGCTCGTCCG
Source organism: Polyangiaceae bacterium (assembly GCA_013141295.1). Lineage (GTDB taxonomy): Bacteria > Myxococcota_A > Polyangia > Polyangiales > Polyangiaceae > JABFRG01. The sequence continues at coordinate 3,286 of JABFRG010000528.1, read as the reverse complement.
AGAAGGGTGTATTCTCCACCTGCTGGCCGGCTCCGGGCACACAGCGGCTCCCGTTGCCGACGGCGCGGACGCCGCGGGGCCCTTCCTCGTCACCGAGATGGCGGCCGGGCGGCCGGTGGGGAACCTCGCGATCGGTTCCACGGACGAGCCCACGCGAGAGCTCGTCGCCGCGCTCCTGGCGCTCCACGCGGTACACGCGGCGGCCGACGGAGAGGGCCCTCTCGAGGTGGTCCACGGCGATCTCAGCCCGGAGAACCTGCTGGTTCGTGCGGCCGACGGCCCCCTGCCCTGCCACGTCACGGTCGTCGACTTCGAGCTCGCCAGCTATCGCGACGGCGGGCCTCCGCAGGACGGTTCCTTTCGCGGCACCCTCCGGTATGCGGCACCGGAGTCGGCACGCGAGGGTGCGCGCACCGTCCGCGGCGACCTTTTCGCTCTGGGCGCCATCTTCTACGAGCGCTTCACCGGCATCCCGACGCGGCATCGAGAGGGGCCGGCGCTCATCCTGGAGGTCGCCGAGGAGCCGGTCGACCTGCGGCCCGCATCGGGGTTGCCGACCCGCGTCGAAGGAGCCCTCGCACGATTGCTCGCATTCGATCCCTCGGGACGGGCGGCGTCGGCGAAAGAGGTGCTCGACCAGCTCGCGTGACGCGTGCGTTCGCCCTTCGGCTTTCCGTTGGCATCGAAGATTTGGGTCGATCCGAAGAGCGGCTTTGCCGCAGCGAAAGCGGCTTCGTAGCCATTTCGCGGACAGAGCCACCAACCTGCGCTATCCTCTGGCGCATATCTTCCGCTTCATCTCGGAGACCCGCACCATGGCAAAGACGATGGCTCGTACGCTGGCCCTGATCACCACTGCAATCCTCGTCGCGAGCGCATGCTCCGACCCCGCACCGCAGCCCCCGCGCGGCGTGATCGAGGCCACCCTGGGCAAGCTGGGGGCTCCGAACTGCCCCGCATCGGGCGACTGGCTCAACATCGGCAACCTCTCGCGACCGGACATCCCGGTGACGCAGCCGGTGCAAGACGGAACCACCTACGAGGGCAAGGGTGTCACCATTCGTTGTCGCGTCACGCAGACCGGCAACACCTTCGCGTTCACCGCCGAGGCGAGCATGGCCGGCGAGGGCAGCGTGCGCTTCTCCAACGCCAACGTGACCCTCGACGGCACCAGCAAGGTGCAAGCCGTGTTCGCCCGCAGCGACTACGGCCGCTTCAGCCAGGACGACTGCGAGTTCACGGCGTACCACCCGGGCGGGACCTACGACGCGACGGTCGACGGCAAGCCCACCAAGCTCCCGGACATCGCGCCCGGTCGCATCTGGGGCAAGGTCACCTGCACCAAGGCGACGCTCGGCGACCAAGATCCGCCGAAGGTCTGCAACGGCGCCGTCAACTTCCGCTTCGAGAACTGCGAACAGACCTGAACGCGTCTCTCGGGCGCAAAAAAAGGGCTTCGGCATTCTGCCGAGGCCCTTTTCGCTTTCGTTTCGTGGGAGCGAGGTCGCGTCAGTTCGTCATCGGCTGATCGAGGCCGGCGAGGATCGCGCGCACTTCCGTGGCCACCTCGAACTCCGGGCGCGCCTCGAGGAACGCCTCGAGGTATCGGCGAGCCGCCACCTTGTCGCCGCGCGCGACATAGGCGAGCCCCACCGCATGCAGCGCGTCGGAGTCGCCGGGCGCCTGGCTGAGGGCCGCCAGCCCCTCTTTTACCGCCTCGCGGGTGTCACCGAGGGTGCGCAAGACGTGGCAAAGGGCGATCCGTGCGCCGAGGTGCAGCGGGGCGAGCCGGAGGCAGGCGCGGTAGGCGTCGCGGGCCGGCTCGAGCTCGCCCACCTCGAAGAGGGCAATGCCCAGGAAGTGGAACCCGTATGGGTTCAGCGGATCCTGCTTGATGACGTCGCGCAGGACCACCAGGGCCTCGTGGAAGCGTTCCTCGTTCAAGAGCTCGGTGGCTTCCTCCACCGCTTCCCAGTGCGCGCGATCTCGAGCGTCGTCGTTCATGGCGGAGCCGGATGTAGTACAAAGACAGGCTCGCCGCGAGAGAAGCGCACTTGACCCGAACCCGCTTTGCCTTCCTGAGTCTGCTTCTGGTGCTGGGAAGCGCCCTTTCCTTCTGGGTGCCGGGCCTGCGCGCCACCGGCGGGCCGTTCCCGGTTCCGCTCGACGACGTCTTCATCCACTTCAACTACGCGCGGTCCATCGCCGAGGGGCACCCCTTCGAGTGGATCTCCGGGCAAGGGTATTCCTCCGGCGAGAGCTCGCCCCTCTACCCGTTCCTTCTCGCAATCGGGTACCTGGTGGGGTTTCGCGGGGCTTCGCTCGCCGTCTTCGCGGCCATCGTGGCCGTCGCCGGCCTTGTGTCCTTCTTCCTTTCGCTCCGACGGCTCCTCGGTACGGCCGCTGCGCTCGTCACGGGCGCGCTCTTGCTGTCGGTGGGCATCGTCGCGTTCACGCTCTTCTCGGGGATGGAAGTGGCCGCCTTTCTCGCCGCGCTCGGGTACTTCGTGGTGGCGGCGCGAGACGCCGCCCTCGCGGAGGCGTGGCGACGAGACAGGGCGACGTTGCGCGCCGGCCTCCTCGGCATGGTGCTCGTCATGCTGCGACCGGAGGCGGTGTTCGTGGTGGGTCCGGTGGCCACCTACGTGGCCCGCCACGCCCGGAGCCATTCTGCAGTGGCAGCATTCCTTCGCGTCGCCGCCCCGGCCGCGGTCTTCACCATCGCGCTGGCGATCACCCATCGCGCCATGACCGGCGACGCGCAGGCCGCGGGGGCCATCCTGAAGCTCCTTTCCGAGCAGCCCTACCTCCGCCCTTTCGACAAGACCCGCGAGTTCGTCCTGAACCTGCTCGCCGCCAAGTGGGCCTTCTTCGATCGCGAGACCTCTGCGCTGCGCGAGCTCCGATGGTTGCCGGTGATCCTCACCCTGGTGCCGCTCGCCTTCCGCCGCACCCGCGCGCTCGGCGGCACGCTCATCGTATCGGCGATCCTCTGGACGCTCCTCGTCTCCACCAACAACGCCGCGCGCTTTCAGAACTTTCGCTACTACGTTCCGGCGATGGCGCTCCTGACCATGGCCATCGGGCTCGGTCTGGCCGAGCTCCTGCAACGAAGGCGCAGCGTCGTCGTCCGGGTGGTGGGCCTCCTCGCGGTGCTCGCGTGCGGGGCTTCGGCGATCGGTCGCTATCCGCACCAGACCACGTTCTTCGCCGGCGCCTCCGGCAACATTCGCGACCAGCAGGTGCGCATGGGCGAGTACCTGCTGGTCGCGAATGTTGCCGGAGG